>JALZOI010000439.1 GCA_030857245.1 Myxococcota bacterium | reverse complement strand
GCCCCTATGCGCGCGCGCTCGTCGAGGGCGTGCTGGCGGCGAGCTGAGCGTGGAGCGCGCGCTCCTCACGTTGTCGCTCGCCGGCACGCTGATCACGCTGGCGGTCGTGCTGGTCTTCGTGGCCCGCTGGCACCTCCGCAAGCGCCGGATCCGTCGGCGCCCGGCAACCCCGATCAGCGCGTGCCGCGCCGGCATGGACGTCAAGATCGTCGGCCGCGTCGTCCCGATCTCCCTGATCGACGCGCCGTTCTCGGGCCAGCGCTGCGTCGCGTACAGCGTGACCGCGTGGCCGCGCGAGCGCGAGCTCGCCACCCGGTCCGGGATGACGGCGTTCCGGGTGGACGACGGCACCGGGCAGATCATCGTGACCCGGGAACGCGACGCGCTCGTCGAGCTCGTGCAGGAGCACCACCGGCGGTTCATGTTCATGTTCGACCACGAGTCGGCGCCCGTGCTCGCCGAGCTCGGGTTCGACCACGCGGAGCGCATCCACGAGGGCATCGTCGAGCCGGGCGAGCGCGTGGCCGTGTTCGGTCGCGTGACCGGCGGCCGGGATGGCCTCCGCCTCGGGCGCGGCGCCGGGGCCCTGCACGTCACCGACGATCCGGCGCTGATCGGCTGAAGTGAAACCCGTCTGGGCGCCCGCACGCGCCGCGGGTTCTTGCTACCAAGGACCGTGGCGCCACGCCGGGACCCGACGACCAAGCCAGCGCCCGGGCTGCCGCTCCGCCAGCGCTGGCGGCGGTGGTGGCACCGCCTCTCGCCGCCCGCGCTGTTCCTGTGGAGCTTCGTCGTCCTGATCGTCGTGGGGACGGTCGGGCTGGTCACGCTGCCCGGCCTCCAGACCGGGGCCCGGATGAGCCTGGTCGACGCGGTGTTCACGATGACGAGTGCGGTGACCATCACCGGCCTGGTCGTCGTCGATACCGCGACCCGGTTCACGGCGGCCGGGCAGGTCTGGATCCTGGTGTTCGTGCAGATCGGCGGCATCGGCCTCGTGACGCTGACGTCGCTGCTGATCGGCGCGCTGGGCCGCCAGCTCTCGCTGCGCTCCGAGATGCTGGCCATGGCGCCCACCCGACGCGAGGATCGGCCGGAGGTCTGGGAGCTCGCGCTCCGGGTCACCCGGTTCTCGCTCGTCGTCGAGGGCCTCGGGGCGGTGGTGCTGTTCGCGCTCTGGCTGCCGCGCTTCCCCGTCGAGCAGGCCGCCTGGCACGCCATCTTCCACGGCGTGATGGCGTACTGCAACGCCGGGTTCTCGACGTTCAGCGACTCGCTGATCGGGCTGCGGGACAGCTCGCTGTCGCTCGTCGTGATCTCGACGCTGGTGATCGTGGGTGGCTTCGGCTACCTGACGTTCGAGGAGCTCGTGCGGTGGGGGCGCGCGGCGTTCGCGCGGCGCGTGCGTGGTCGCCTCCTGCTGCGCGCGCCGCACCGGCTGTCGACGCACACGTACGTCGTGATCTCGACCAGCGCCGTGCTGCTCGTCGCGGGGTGGCTGCTGTTCGCGGTCTTCGAGTGGTCGGATACGCTGGGGCCGCTCTCGACCCTCGACAAGATCTGGAACGCTTGGTTCATGTCGGTGACGCCGCGGAGTGGCGGCTTCAACACCGTCGACTACGGTCAGATCGGCAATGACTCCTCCACGCTGACGATGATCCTGATGTTCATCGGCGGCTCGCCGGGGTCGACGGCCGGCGGCATCAAGACGACGACCATCGCGGTGCTGTTCGCGCTCGGGCTGTCGCGGATGCGTGGCCGGCGCTACGTCGGTCTCCGGGATCGGGCGATCCCGGAGGGGACGCTCGAGCGCACGGTCGGCGTGTTCCTGCTCGCCGTGCTGGTGAGCCTCGTCGGGTTCTTCCTGCTCGGGGCGATCGAGGGTGCCGGCCTCAGCGCACGGGCCTCGCGCGATCAGTTCCTGCCGATCGCGTTCGAGGCTCTCAGCGCGTCCGCGACCGTGGGGTTGTCGATGAACGTGACGCCGACGCTGCAGGACGCGTCCAAGCTCATCGTCTCGGGCCTGATGTTCATCGGCCGCGTCGGGTTGCTCGCCTTCTTCTCGGCCCTCGTGCTGCGCCGGGCGGCGCACCCCGCGTTCCTGCGCCCCGCGCAGGAGGATGTGATCGTCGGATGAGTGCCAGGAGGTTGTCATGAGTCGCTTCGTCGTCCTCGGTCTCGGCAAGTTCGGTGCGTTCGTGTCACGGCGGCTCTACGAGCTCGGCCACGAGGTCATCGCGGTCGACAGCGACGTCGCGCTCGTCGATGCGCAGGGGCCCTACGTGACCCGCGCGATCGCGGGCGACGCCACCAACCGCCACGTGCTCGACGAGGCCGGCGCGGATGGCTCCGACGCCGCGATCGTCGCGATCGGTGAGAACCTCGGGGCCTCGATCCTGGCGCTGCTGGCCCTCCGTGACCTCGGCATCAAGGCGATCTTCGTGAAGGTGCTCTCCGACGAGCACGCCCGGATCTCCGAGGCGCTCGGTGCGACCGACACCGTGTTCCCCGAGCGCGAGGCCGCCCACAACCTCGCGTCGCGCGTGACCTCCGGCAAGCTCCTGCAGTACACGACCTACGGCGAGCAGTTCGGCATCCAGGAGATGGCAGTCCCGGAGACCTGGGCGGGCAAGTCCCTCGCCGAGATCCGCCCCCTGGAGCTGCACCACATCCAGGTCGTCGCGGTCCACGACAACCTGCGCGACACCATCGAGATCCCGAAGCTCGACCGCAAGCTCGTGCCGTCGGACACGCTGCTGCTCGCCGGCGCGCCGCGCCAGCTCGAGGCGATCACGAAGGTTCGATAGCAGTCCGCCGGCCGCGAACATGCCAGAGTGACGCGCTATGGCCGAAGGTGCATCGCCCCCCGCCGCCCCTGCAGCACGCCGCACGCTGCTCGATCGGTTCCTGAACATCGTCGAGCGCGGCGGCAACGCGTTGCCGCACCCGGCGACGCTGTTCGTGATCCTCGCGCTGCTCGTGATCGTGGTGTCGTGGATCACGAGCGAGCTCGGCGTCTCGGTGCAGCACCCGACGACCGGCAAGACCGTCACGCCGGTCAACCTCCTCAGCGTCGCCGGCCTGCACCGGATCATCACCGGGCTCGTCACCAACTTCACGAGCTTCGCCCCGCTCGGCACCGTGCTCGTGGCGCTGATCGGCATCGGCGTCGCCGAGCACTCGGGGCTGATCGGCGCGGCGCTGCGGCGCCTCGTGCTGGCGTCACCGCGCTTCCTGCTGACGCCGATCCTGGTGTTCGCCGGGGTGATGTCGAATATGGCGAGCGAGATCGGCTACGTCCTGCTGGTCCCGCTGGCCGGCATGATCTTCATCGCGGCCGGCCGCCATCCGATCCTCGGGATGGCCGCGGCGTTCGCGGGCGTCTCGGGTGGCTACTCGGCCAACCTCTTGATCGGCACGATCGATCCGCTGCTCTCGGGCCTCTCGCAGGAGGCGGCTCGCATCATCGACGGCGCGTACACGGTCACGCCGCTCGCGAACTGGTACTTCATGATCGTCTCGACCCCGGTGATCGTGGCGCTCGGCTGGTTCGTCACCGAGCGGATCGTGGCGCGCCGGTTCCCCGAGCCGATCGCCGCGTCCACCGAGACCTCCGATCCCGAGACCCAGCAGCTGAGTGCTGCCGAGCGACGCGGCCTGCGCTGGGCGATCTACGCGACCATCGCGTTCACGCTCGTCATGGTGTGGGCGATCCTGCCGGTGGACTCGATCCCCGGCGCCGGGTTCCTGCGCAGCCCCACCGATGGGGGCCTCCTGAAGTCGCCGTTCCTCAGCGGCGTGGTCGCGATCATCTTCTTCTACGGCGTGATCGCCGGCGTCGCCTACGGCGCGGGCGCCGGCACGATCAAGAACGACGTCGACGTGATCAAGGGCATGAGCGCGAGCATGAGCACGCTCGGCAGCTACCTCGTGCTGGTGTTCTTCGCCGCCCAGTTCGTGGCGTTCTTCAACTGGACCGAGCTCGGCCTCGTGCTCGCGGTCAAGGGCGCGACGTCCCTGCAGACGCTCGGGCTCTCGGCCGTCCCGCTGTTCATCTGCTTCATCCTGCTCACGGCGATCGTCAACCTGTTCATGGGCTCCGCGTCGGCGAAGTGGGCGCTGATGGCGCCGGTCTTCATCCCGATGTTCATGCTGCTGGGCTACTCCCCCGAGCTCACGCAGGTGGCGTATCGCGTCGGCGACAGCGTCACCAACATCATCTCGCCGATGATGAGCTACTTCGCCCTGATCATCGCGTTCTTCCAGAAGTACGAGCCCAAGGCCGGCATCGGGACGCTCGTGGCGACGATGCTGCCGTACTCGCTCGTGTTCCTGCTCGGCTGGTCGCTGCTGTTCGCGCTGTGGCTGGCGCTCGGGTTGCCGATCGGGCCGGATGCCCCGCTGAACTACGTGCCGGCGCCGCCGGCGGCGGTTGGCGCGGGCTGAACGGCCGCCGTCGTCGTCTCGGCTCCGCGCCAGCGTCGCGAGAGCGCGACTTCGGCCCGGTACTCGTCGAGCATCTGCGCGCGCTGCGCGGCGGTCCAGCCGAGGATGCCGACCATGAGGTCGGCGACGCGCTCGCAGACCTCGAGGCCCTGGTCGCGGCCGACGAGGAGCAGCGGGACGCGTCGCGACAGCACGTCCTCGACCGTGCGCGCGAGATCGTGGCGGGTCGCGAACTCGATCTCGGCCCACACGTACGGCAGCTCGCGATCGAGGCGCTCGCCGAGCGTGCGGTCCGCGACGATGCGGTCGCCGATCAGCGGGGCGCGCGTGCCGTAGACGCCGCATAGGTGGGTCGCCGTGTCGGCGTCGAGCCCGTGCTCGTCCATCAGGCGGCGGCCGATCGCGGCGACCCCCTCGAGATCGGGCTGCGCGAGATCGACGGCGCCGGGCAGCGGGCGGTCCTTCGTGCGGGCGCGGGTGACCTCGACGGTCTCGCCGAGCTCGCCGAGCAGCTCGAGCGTCTTGTGCACGGCCTCGGCCGCCATCCGGCGGTACGTCGTCAGCTTGCCGCCCGCGATGATCACGAGGCCATCGCTCTTCGAGAACACCTCGTGCTCGCGCGAGATCTCGGACTCGTCGACGTTCGGCGGCGCGGCGATCAGCGGGCGCAGCCCCGCCCACGTCGAGATCACGTCCGCGGGCGTCAGGTTGGCGCCGGGGAAGTAGCCGTTGCCGCTGTCGCACAGGTACCTGACGTCGTCGGCGTCGGCCGCGACCTCGTCGGCGCTGCCCGTGAAGTCGGTGTCGGTGGTCCCGAGGACGGTGCGCTCGCGCCACGGGATCGCGAACATCACGCGGGCGTCGACCGGCGAGATCAGCGTGATCGCGCGCGCCAGTGGCAGGCGCTCGCGCGGGATCACGATGTGGACGCCCTTCGTGCGACGGAGCAGCGGACGCTCGAGCGGGATCTCGAAGCGGCGGACCATCTCGTCGGTCCACGCGCCGGCGGCGAGCACGACGGCCTTGCAGGTGACCGTGCGGGTCTCGCCGGTCAGCCGGTCGCGCACGGTGACGCCGGTGATCCGGTGATCACCGCGGCGCTCGAGCCGGAGCACCTCGGTGTACGTATGGCAGGCCGCGCCGAGCGTCGTCGCGTCGATCGCATTCTCGATCACCAGCCGCGCGTCATCGGTCGCGCAGTCGTAGTACTCGAGCGCGCCGCGCAGGCCTTCGGCGCGCAGCTGCGGCTCGAGCCCGAGCGCGGCCTGGGTGCCGCGGTACGTGCGATGCAGCTTCGGGGCGCGGAACAGCGCGAGGGTGTCGTAGATCCACAGCCCGACGTTCATCAGCTCGAGCCCGGGCTTCGCGCCCTTGTAGATCGGGATGATGAACGGCAGTGGCCGCACGAGGTGGGGCGCGACGCGGGTCTGGACGCGGCGCTCGGAGACCGACTCGAACACGAGCCCGATCTCGCCGTGCTCGAGGTAGCGCAGCCCGCCGTGGACGAGCTTGCTCGACTTCGACGACGTGCCGGAGGCGTAGTCGCCCTTCTCGAACAGCGCGACCTTGAGGCCGCGGAGGGCGGCGTCACGCGCGATGCCGGCGCCGGTGATGCCTCCGCCGATCACGACGATGTCGTAGGTCGCCGCGGCATCCGGGACGGTCACTCCTCGACGATGGCGCCCGCGGCGCGCCGCGTCAAGGTCGCTTCGCGCGCGACTTGGGTGCCCGCGTCAACGTGACCGAGGCGACGTCGCGGTAGGCGAGGGCGCCGAGCACCGTGGCGAGCCCTGCGACCGTGGCGGAGTCCGCGAGCTGCAGCGTGTGGGGCGCACCGGAGGGCTCACTCGCGCCTCGAGCGCGCGCTTCAGCAGTCCCACTCGCGCCTCGAGCGCGCGCTTCAGCAGTCCCGGCAATCGCGGCGACCACATCGTCGACGTTGGCCTCGACGAGCCAGCTCGTCGCGCCGGGCGCGAGCGTGCTCGTCAGCACGACGGGCACGATGCCGGGG
>JALZOI010000438.1 GCA_030857245.1 Myxococcota bacterium | reverse complement strand
CAGCTCGGCCCCGATGGCCAGCCGCTGCCGCCGCGTCCGCGCCGTGAGCGCAAGCCGATGGGTCCCGACGCGAACGGCATGGGCCCGGACGGCAAGCCGTGGGATCCCGCACGCCGCGCGCAGCGCCAGGCCGAGCGCGAGACCGCAGGTCCCGCCTCGCAGGGCAATGGCGCGCCGCCGATGAATAGCGGCGATGCAGGCCCCGTCGAAGCGCGGTCTCCCGAGCAGGTCGACGCTCCGAAGGAGTGATCCGGCACCCTTGGGGTCCTGAAGCCCGCGCGCGACGCGGGTCCACCTAACCGCCTACATACGTCAGGCCGACCGTCCAGGGCTACCTGAGGGCTACCTGAGGGCTACCTGGCGGACGAAACCTGCGGCGGCGGGCGGTGTCGTCGGGATATCGTCTTGGAAACTCGGAGGCCCCACATGTCAGCTCGCAAGCTTCTCATCGGTCCCGGCGCGGCCGTCCTCGTCGCCGCCCTCCTGCTCGGCGGCACCGCATCGGCCGACATGTCGAAGTCGGTCATCAGTGCGTTCCGCGGTCAGCTCGTCATCAGCAAGAGCGAGCTGCCCGAAGGGAAGAACGACAAGGACACGATCGCCAAGATCCGCAAGGAGAAGGTGACCGAGGTCGTCGGGACCGCGAACGAGGACGTCACCGCGTGGACGTTTCACTACACCGCGTTCCTCTCGAAGACCGGGGCGAGCACGCTGAAGATGGAGTTCTACGCCGACGGCAAGAAGTTCGTCGCGGACAAGACCCTCGACGGCGTGGATCCGAAGAGCGGCGTGCTCTCCGGTGAGATCTCGATCAACGAGGACGAGGGCCTCTCGAAGGGCAAGGCCTACGTGATCAAGCTGGTCGCCGGCAAGAACACCGTCGTCGCGTCGACCCCGCTGCTGATGAAGTAACCGGCGACGAGCCCGCGTCGGACGTCAGCGGTCGGCGCTGGCCATCACGCGCTGCACGGCGGCGACGACCGCCGCCACGTTGATCCCGAGCTTGTCGAGCAGGAGCTCGCCGGGTGCCGAGGCGCCGAACCGATCGATGCCGATCGTGGCGCCGCGGTCACCGACGTACTCGCGCCACCCCAGCGTCACGCCCGCCTCGATCGAGACGCGGCGGCGCTGCGCCGGCGGCAGCACCTGGTCGCGATACGCCGGTGGCTGCGCCGCGAACAGCTCCCAGCACGGCATCGACACGACGCGCGCGGAGATCTGCTCCTTCGCGAGGGCCGCACGCGCCTCGAGCGCGAGCGAGACCTCGGAGCCGGTGGCGAGCAGGATGACGTCGGTGCCGTCGGCGAGCACGTACGCGCCCTGCTCCGCCCCCGGCGCGCCCGGCTGCGTGATGATCGGTAGATCCTGCCGCGACAGCACGAGCGCCGTCGGGCCGGTCGTGTGCTGCAGCGCGTACTTCCAGCCGGCGACGGTCTCGTTCGCATCCGCGGGGCGGAACACCGAGAGCGCCGGCATCGCGCGCAGCGACATCAGGTGCTCGACGGGCTGGTGCGTCGGACCGTCCTCGCCGAGCCCGACCGAGTCGTGCGTCCACACGAAGATCGCCGGCTGCCCGGTGAGCGCGGCGAGCCGGACGGCGGGGCGCATGTAGTCCGAGAACACGAAGAAGGTCGCGACGAACGACCGGACGGCACCGTGATAGAGCATGCCGTTCCCGATCGCGCCCATCGCGTGCTCGCGGATGCCAAAGCGCAGGTTGCGCCCGGCGCCGCCGCGCACGTGATCGCCACCGCCGACGATGGTCTTCGTCGAGCCGCCGAGATCAGCGTCGCCGCCGAACAGCCACGGGATCCTGGTGGCGAGCGCCGTCATGATCTTGCCCGACGCGCTGCGAGTCGCCGTCGCCGCCGAGAACGTCGGGAGGTCGGCATCCCAGCCGGCCGGGAGCTTGCCCGCGAGCGCGAGCTCGAGCTCCTTCGCGAGCTCGGGGTGCGCCGCCTGGTACGCGGCCATGCGCTCGCGCCACTGACCGTGGGCGACCGCGCCGAGCTTGCCGCCCTCGGCGAGGTGCGCCTTGACCTCGGCCGGCACGTGGAACTTCGCGGCCGGGTCCCAGCCGAGCGCCTGCTTCGTGGCCGCGACCTCGGCATCACCGAGCGGCGAACCGTGCGCGGAGCTCGTGCCCGCCTTCTTCGGCGAGCCGTAGCCGATCGTCGTCTTGATCACGATGAGCGACGGCCGCTCGGTCTCGGCCTTCGCCGCGGCGATCGCGGCATCGAGCGCTGCGAGATCGGTGTCTCCGTTCTCGACGTGCTGGACGTGCCAGCCGCACGCGGCATAGCGCGCGCCGACGTCCTCGCTCATCACCAGCGACAGCGGGCCATCGAGCGTGATCTCGTTCGCGTCGTAGAGATAGACGAGCTTGCCGAGCCCGAGGTGGCCCGCGATGCTCGACGCCTCGTACGCGACGCCTTCCATGACGTCACCGTCGGAGACCAGCGCGAACGTGTGGTGATCGATGACGGTGTGCCCGGGGCGGTTGAAGTACAGCGCGAGGAAGCGCTCCGCGAGCGCCATACCGACCGCGTTCGCGGCGCCCTGGCCGAGCGGCCCCGTCGTCGCCTCGACGCCTGGCGTCTCGTGCCACTCGGGATGTCCCGGCGTCTTGCTGCCCCACTGGCGGAAGTTCCTGAGATCGTCGAGCGACAGCTCGTAGCCGGTGAGGTGGAGCAGCGAGTAGAGCAGCATCGAGCCGTGCCCGGCCGACAGCACGAAGCGATCGCGATCGAACCACGACGGCGTGCTCGGGTCGTGCTTGAGGTGGTGATGCCACAACGTGTACGCCATCGGTGCACACCCGAGCGGCAGCCCGGGATGTCCCGAGTTCGCCTGCTGGATGGCGTCGATCGAGAGCGTTCTGATCGTGTTGATCGCGAGCTTCGGAAGGTCGGTCGTCATCGGCGAGCGACCCTAGCATGGTGGTACGATGCTCGACGCAATGGTGGCTCTCAGGACCTCGGTCGTCGTCGGACTTGTCGCGTCGTTCACCCTCGCGTGCGGTAGCAAGAAGCCGGAGCCGACGCCGGCGCCGAGCGTGGCGGCGCCGGCCGCGACGCCCGCCGTCGTCACCGTGCCGCCGACGCCCGCCCCGGACGCTCCCGTGACGCCCGCGCCCGACTCCCCGCCGGAGGTGTTCCCGCCTCCGTTCACGAAGGTCGGCGTGGGTCAGACCGTGCACTTCTCGGTCGCCGCGATCGATCAGGACCTCGACGAGACGCGCGTCGAGGTCAGCGTGATGCCGAAGTCCGCGCGCTTCGATGCGCTCACGCAGACCGTGACGTGGAAGCCGACGAAGGCCGATGGCGCCAAGGCCGACTTCACGCTCCAGATCACCCAGCCGGGTCGCGGCCGGAGCGAGACCCGGACGTGGTCGTTCGCGGTCACCGCGAAGCCGCAGCCGATGCCGGTCGCCGCCGTGCAGACGCCGATCATCGAGACCGTGCTGATGATCCGCCAGCCCAAGCGCCTCGAGCAGGTCAACAAGGACTGGCCGCTCGACCGCATGCTGCTCGTCGGCGCCGAGGGTTTCAAGTGGCAGTTCAGCGAGGAGGTCCGCGGCAAGCTGACCGGTACGCTCGACAAGGCCACGCTGTTCACCGGCTTCCTCGCGGCGCTGGCGCAGACCCACCAGAACCCGCGCCTCGATCCGAAGGCGCCGCAGTTCGACAAGGCGGTGTTCGGCGATCCCGCGGCGTGGAAGATCGTCGCGGTGCGGCCGCGCATCGATCGCGGCTGGACCGAGCTGCGGATCGTCTACCGCGCGATCAAGGCGCCCGAGCCGACGTTCGCGATGTTCCGGATCCGGCCCACCGTCGAGCACGTGCCGCCACTGCCGCGTCCCGCCGAGGAGCGCGTCCACAACAACCAGACGTTCCTCGGCATGGTCGCGAAGCACCTGCTCGTCGACGGCGGGCCGAGCGACAAGCTGATGAAGGACCAGGCCGCGCACGGCAAGGCCGTCGCCGCGCTCGTCACCGAGCTCATGGCCTTCGACGCGACGAAGGTGCCCGGCAAGGGCCCGTACGCGCGCGCGTTCGTGATCGGCATCGCGACCGAGGCGCAGCTCGGCGGCGGTTCGGCCCGCAAGCCCGATGGCAGCTACCAGAGCGGCGATGCGTGGGCGTGGAGCGCGATGAAGCCGTTCCCGACCGCGGACGGCACGTCGCAGCAGTGGACCAACGTCGTGATCCCGGGATTCTGGACGGCGACGAAGCCCTCCGACGATGGCAAGACGTGGGTCGGCGCGTGCGCGCCCAAGTACACCGTGGGGGCCAAGGGGCACGTCAAAGGCTACGAGGTGCTGTGCCGCAAGACGCTCGGCTTCGTCGATCTCCCCGACGAGACCGGCGACAAGGTGAAGGGCTCGCGGATCGACTCGAACCACCTGTTCACCGCGCACAAGCTCGGCGACATGGTGAAGCACCTCCCGCTCGACGACGGTCGTCGCGACCTCGGCGAGGAGAACGGCATGACGTGCTCGCAGTGCCACATCCGCAACTTCGGCATGCACGACTACGGCGATCCGGCGAACGTCGATCCGCGCAAGGGCACCCCGAAGACCCGCAACAAGCAGCTCGCGACGCTGAACTTCCAGATCGTCCCGACGACGCACTGGGAGGCGTTCACGATCGACTTCCTCCACCACCAGGAGTGCCGCGGCAAGCAGCACCTCGAGGAGTTCCTCGGCCCCGACGCGGCGAAGGGCCTGACCTGCCCGCTCGCCGCCCGGTGATCCGCTGACCGCGCCGATGGCCGCCCCCAAGAAGCAGCTGCCCGTCGTCAAGGGGGGCGCCCCGACGGGCAAGGCCGCGAAGACCCGGGTCGGCGGGCTCGCTGCCTTCACCGACGGCGGCGCCGCGCCGACCTGGGTGATCGTGATGCGGGTCGTGATGGTGATCGCCTTCGCCGCGACCATCCCGACGATCCTCGGCGTCGAGCACGGCAACCGGCTGCTGTGGACCGTCGCGATCGCGGTGCTGCCGTTCTTCTGGCTCGTGTTCGGCTATCACCTGTGGCGGCGGATCTGTCCGCTCGCGGTGATGGGGCAGCTCGGCCGCCTGCTGGGTCGGCCGGGCACCCGCAAGATGGGCGACTGGGTCGGCAAGCACTACGTCCTCGTGCAGCTCGGCCTGATGATCGTCGCGCTGACGCTGCGGCTCGTCGCCACCAACGGCAGCGCGCTCTGGCTCGCGGGGTTCCTCGGCGTGGTGATCGTCGCGGCGATCGCGACGAGCTTCATCTACGCGGGCAAGACGTGGTGCAACTTCCTGTGCCCGGTCGGGCTCGTCGAGAAGATCTACACCGAGCCGTCGGCGCGCGCGTCCGCGCCGGCGAGCGAGCTGACCTCGCAGTGCGCGCCGTGCGTGGCGTGCAAGAAGCACTGCCCCGACATCGATCTCGAGCAGGGCTACTGGAAGGAGGCGCACGATCGGCCGCGCCGCCTCGCCTACTTCGCGTGGCCCGGCGTCGTCGTCGGCTTCTACACCTACTACTTCCTCGTCGCCGGCGACTGGGCGTACTACTTCGACGGCGGCTGGGCGTACGAGCGCGACCTGCCCTCGCAGGCGCTCGCGCCCGGCTTCACGTTCGCCCCGGCGATCCCGCGGATCGTCGCCGCACCGCTGACGCTGATCGCGTTCGGGCTCGCGAGCTTCGCGGTGTTCGCGCTGGTCGAGAAGGTCGTGCTGCGGCGGCAGCTCCGCGAGCTCGCCGCGGCCGCCACCACCGAGCAGCGCGACGCGGCGCGCACGCGGATCCGCCACGGCATGCTCGCGGTGTGCGGGCTGATCGCGTTCAACGCGTTCTACCTGTTCGCCGGGCAGCCCTCGCTCGCGAAGCTCCCCGCGTGGGCGGTGACCGGCTGGGGGCTGCTCGTCGTGTTCGCGTCGACGGCGATGTTCGTCCGCCGGATCACGCGACGCGAGGATCAGTACGTTCACGAGAAGTTCGCGCAGAAGATCCTCAAGAAGTGGGAGTGGGGGGACGCGCCGCCCTCCGACAAGCTCCAGGACATCTACCTGCTCCACACCGAGCGCACCAAGCAGCGGGAGGCCCGGCTGCGCGCGTACAAGGAGACCGTGCGCGAGATGGTCGCGGACGGCCTCGTCACGCGCGCCGAGCTCGCGATCCTCGATAGCCTGCGGGCGCAGCTCGGCATCGCCGACAAGGATCACCAGAAGATCATCAACGAGCTCTCGGCGGAGGAGCGCCAGCTGTTCGATCCGAAGTACCGCGGCTCGGTCGAGCAACGGCTCAAGGGCGAGCAGTACCGCAAGGACCTCGAGCGGCTCGTCGTCGAGGCCGCGCGCACGGGCAGCAAGCCCTCCGCGGGGACCCTCGAGGCGCTGCGCGACGAGCGCGCCGTCGGGGCCGACGAGGAGGCTGCCGAGCTCGCGCGCATCCTCGCGCCCGGCGGGCCGATCGCGGCGCTCTACGAGGC
>JALZOI010000437.1 GCA_030857245.1 Myxococcota bacterium | reverse complement strand
CGACGTAGCCGCTGCGGTGCGCGCGCGCGGTCCACGGATTGCCAGCGAACGCCTCGTCCGCGCCGGCACCCGAGAGCACGGTCTTGAAGCCGCGCGCGCGGACCTCGCGAGCGAGCGCGAGCATCGCGGTGCCGCCGTGATCGAGGACCGGGACCTCGGCCGCCAGCACCACCTCGGGAAACAGCGCACCCACGCGCTCGGCGTCGAGCGGCACGATCACGTGCGCCGCCCCGGCACGGCGGGCGGTGACGGCGGCGAGCTCGGCCTCGTCGGGGCCGAGCCCGTCGAGACCGATCGTGAACGCCGTGACCTCCCCTCGGTTGCGCGCCGCCATCGCGAGCAGCAGCGAGGAGTCGAGGCCGCTCGTCAGGTACGTCGCGACCGGCGCCTCCGCGGCGAGCCGACGAGCGACCGCGCCGGTGAGGGCCTCGTCGAGCTCGGTCGCGACCTCCTCGACGGCGGCGGGGGTGGTGGCCCGGCGCTCGTAGCCGCGGCCCGGGAACTCGAGGTCGGCGAACCGCGACGCGATCGTGCTGCGATCGCGCGCGATCACGCGATGCCCGGCCGGCAACGGCTTGATGCCGGCGAACGCGCTGCGCGCCGGGCTCGCGCACAGGCACGCGAACACGTGATCGATCGCGCGCGGATCGATCCGAGCCTCGACCATGCCGGTCGCGAACAGCGCCTTGATCTCCGACGCGAACAGCAGCCAGTCATCGGCCTCGGTCAGCATCAGCGGGCAGATGCCGAAGCGATCGCGAGCGAGCACGAGCCGGCGCTCCTTGCGATCCCACATCGCGAGCGCGAACGAGCCGCGCGCCTGCGCCAGGTAGGCGTCGCCGGCATCGGCGAAGGCATGGACCCAGACCTCGGCATCGCTGCCGGTGCGGAACGCCGCGCCCCGGGCGGTCAGCCGCGCGCGCTCGGCGGCGTGATCGGACAGCGAGCCGTGCACGACCCCCGCGAACCGTCCGTTCGTGACCGGCTGGTGGGCGTGCGGCTCGACGTGCGCGGCGAGCCGCCGGCAGCCCAGCGCGATGCCGGGCTCGATCAGCTCGCCGCGGCCATCGGGACCGCGCTGCGCCAGGGCCGCGCCCATCGCGGCAAGCTGGTCCCGCGGAAACTCGCGCCTCCCCCGCAGATCGAACGCCCCGTAGATCCCCGACATGACGCTGACGCCGGATGCTAGCTGATCGCGCGAGGGTGCTAGGGTCCAGGCGCTGTGAATGACGCGCCAGTCCCCCTCGATGAGCTCGAGGACAAGCTCCTCGAGCCCGAGGACGAGCTCGAACCGGCGCTGGAGCGCCATCAGTTCGTCACCGAGGGTGCCCAGCACGGCGAGCGCATCGACGCGGCGATCGCCGCGGCGTTCCCGACCCTGTCACGGGCGCTCGTCCAGCGGCTGATCGACGACGCCCACGTCCTGCTCAACCACCAGCCGGTCAAGAAGGCGGGGCATCGCCTGAAGTTCGGCGACGCCGTCGAGGTCCTGGTCCCCGCTCCCGCGCCCATCGAGCTGGTCCCCGAGGACATCCCGCTCACGATCCTGTTCGAGGATCCGGACATGATCGTGATCGACAAGCCGGCCGGGCTCGTCGTCCACCCGGCTCCCGGTCATCCGCGCGGCACGGTCGTCAACGCGATCCTGTTCCACTGCCGGGATCTGGGAGGGATCGGCGGGGCGCTGCGCCCCGGGATCGTCCATCGCCTCGACAAGGACACCAGCGGCGTGATGGTCGTCGCGAAGACGGATCGCGCGCATGCGGCGCTGACCGCGGCGTTCGCGGCGAAGAGCCGCGGCGAGGCGGGCTCGATGGCGCGCGTCTACGTCGGCGTCACCGCACCTGGCCCCGCGGCCGACACCGGGACGCTGCGCACGTACCACGGCCGGCATCCTCACGACCGCAAGCGGTTCTCGACGAACGTGACCTGGGGCAAGCGCGCCGTCACCCACTGGCAGGTGATCGAGCGGCTGCCGGGCGCCGCGCTCGTCAGCTTTCGCCTCGAGACCGGCCGCACCCACCAGATCCGGGTCCACGCGTCCGACTACAACTGGCCGCTGCTCGGCGACACCCTCTACGGCAAGCCGCCGCGCGAGCTCGCCGACCTGGCCCGGACCCTCGGGCGCCAGGCGCTGCACGCCGCCGTCCTCGAGCTCGAGCACCCGGTGACGGGCGCGCACCTGCGCTTCGAGTCGCCGTTACCGGCGGATCTCGAGGCGCTGCTCGCGGCCCTCCGCGGGCGCGCTACCCGATCTCGGACGTGACGTGCGGCGGGCGGCGAACCGGCAGCCCGCTACCAGATCTTCGACTTGACGTGACCCTTCGACTTCACGAGCACGTCGACGATGGCGCGCTCGTAGATGTGCTGGCCGAAGATGTCCTCGGTGACGCGGCTCTTGAACAGCTCGCGGCCCTCGTTGATCTCGTCGGCCATGACGTCGAACAGGTTGTCGTTCGAGATGCCCTCGAGGATCTTGGGCTCGTGATAGAGGGTCAGGTCCGACGCGATCGCGCGCGCCAGCTGACGCGCACGCTTGGGATTGTCGATCAGAGTCGCCATGCCCTGATCGTAGGAGCGTCCCCGTGATGGGGTCAAGCCTCCGGGGTGCAGGCTTGGTCAGCCCTTCGCTGGCCGGGAAAGGTTCTCGCTCGCCTTGCGTTCGCGCTCGCGCTCCTCGCGCTCCTCCTCGTCCTCGAGCGACGGCCGCGCCGCCTTGAAGCGCGCGAGGTAGGTCTGCTTGACGCGTTCGCCGTCGAGGCCGAGCGCACGGGAGTACTCGGCGAGGAAGCCGCGCACGTACACCGCCGCCGGCAGCTTGCCGAAGTTGTCGCCCTCGAGCGCGTTCAGGTAGGCCATGCCGATCTTCGACTTCTCGGCGATCTCGCGCAGCTCGATGCCGATCGCCTCGCGGATCTGGCGGAGCAGCGGGCCGGTGAAGATCGTCGCCGGTGAGACCTCGGGCATCGGCGGGCGGACCGCCAGGGTCGCGGGGTCGTCGACCTTCGCGGGCGGCCGCGACGACGGCGTCTCGCCGACCGCGGACGGGGGCAGGCTGACCGGCATCGGCACGCCGTCGGGGAACAGCTCGAGGTCGTATTCCTTGCGCTTCGCCGCGTCCATCAGCGTCGTGTACGCGAGGTCGAGCCGGCGGTGCACCGCCTCGAGGCTCGCGGGATCGTAGAGCCCGCTGATCGCCATCGACTCGGCGCCGTAGATGTCGCGGATCCGGCGGTTCGCGCGGCGGATGTCCTCGAAGCTGGCCGTCGGCGCGACCTCGAGGAGCTCGTAGTGCGAGTCGGGCGGCAGCACGTTGCCGTCAGCCGACGTGCCCGACGTGCCCGACGTGGCCGACGTGGGATGGCGCGCCTGGATCGCGAGCAGCCCGCGGGCGATCCGCTCGAAGCACTTCGCGATCCGGGTCTCGGGGTGCTCGATCAGCAGCGGACGCCGGCGGCGGGTCGACGCCCACACCGCCTCGTCGTACTCGAGGTGACCGAGGTAGCGGATCGGGTTGCCGAGCCGACGCCGCGCGACCGACGCCACGGCACGACCGAGCTCCATGTCGGACTTCGAGCGCGCGGAGTTGATCACGAGGTGCGGCGAGAACGCGAGGATGGTGGCCTTGAGCTGCGCGAGCTCGGGCGCGTCCTCCTCGACGGCGCCGAAGTAGATCTCGAGCGCGCTCGGCGCCCCACCGTCGTGCTCGGGTGCAGGCCGCGCGATCGCCTGCACGAGGTGCCCGAGGCCCAGCCGATCGAGGTGCCGGAGGAACGCGGCCTTCATGAACCGCAGCATGAGCTCGACGGACGTCGGGTCGGGCACCGCGACGAGCAGGTTGATGTCCGCCTCGAGGAAGAGGTCGAGCGTCGGCGCGCCGAGGCCGGGTCCGAGGTCGACGACGACCCAGTCGGCATCGAGCTGGCGGAGCTGCTCCGCGATCCGCTGGACGCCGGCCGGGCCGGGGTCGGCGATGCCTGGCGGATCCGCCACGCCGGCGATCAGCCGGACGTTCGGGACGTAGGTCGGGACCGCGATCTCGGCGAGCGTCGGGCCCCCGGCCGCGAGGGTCTCGGACAGCGAGCGCGTCGGCCGCGGGACGCCCGCGAACAGGTGGAGGTTCGCGGCGCCGAAGGAGCCGTCGACGAGGACCACGCGCTTGCCGAGCGTCGACAGGAAGATCCCGACGTTCGCGGCGACCAGGCTCTTGCCCACGCCTCCTTTGCCGCCGGCAATGGCGACCACCCGAGGCGTCATGGCGGCACCTAACCGCGAAGCCCGGAGGCGGTCAAGAGCTGGTTCGCCTCACCCGCCGCGTCGTGGCTGCCGTCGGGACCGCGAGCCCGCGTCGCATCGTCGTGCGATCCGAGGGATCCTCGCGACGCAGAAGCCGCCATCCGGGGTGGGTGCATCGCGGCGAGTCCGGTACGGTGCGGCGATGGTCCAAGGCGATTCACCGAGGCTGATAGTCCGGCCGCTGCGCAAGAGCGACATCCGGGCGATCCAGGAGCTCCAGCGCAGCTGCTTTCCCGACATCGAGCCGTGGACGCGCGAGCAGCTCGAGAGCCAGCTCGCGCTGTTCCCCGAGGGCCAGCTCGTGATCGAGATCGACGGCAAGCTCGTGGCGACCTCGAGCTCGCTGATCGTCGACGAGGAGGACTTCGGTGCCTGGCACACGCTGAAGCAGGTCAGCGATGGCGGGATGATCCGCAACCACGACGTCGAGGGCGACACGCTGTACGGGATCGATATCGCGGTCGACCCGGAGCATCGCGGCGAGCGGCTCTCGCGGCGCCTGTACGAGGCGCGCAAGGAGCTCGCCCAGCGCAAGAACCTGCGCGCGATCCTGATCGCGGGACGCTTGCCGAACTACCACCGCCACAACACGGTGATGACCGCGGACGAGTACGTCGGCAAGGTCGTGCGCAAGGAGCTGAAAGATCCCGTGCTCACGGCGCAGCTCGCGAACGGGTTCTCGATCCGGCAGGTCCTCCGCGACTACCTGCCGAGCGACCGCGAGTCGTGCGGCTACGCGGTGTTCATGGAGTGGCTCAACCCGCTGCACCACCCGGGCGGAGCCGCGCCGGTCCGCCACGTGCGAGTCGCGGCCGTGCAGTACCAGATGCGCACGATCCCCGACTTCGACGCGTTCGCGCAGCAGTGCGAGTTCTTCATCGACACGGCCTCCGAGTACCGGATGGATTTCGTGCTGTTCCCGGAGATGGTGACGAACCAGCTACTCGCGCTCGTCCCGGCGGAGCGGCCAGGCTTGACCGCGCGCCGGCTCGACGAGTTCACGCCGCGCTACCTCGAGTTCTTTGGCCGGATGGCGATGAAGTACAACATCAACATCATCGGCGGCAGTCACCTCACGGTGGAGAACACCAAGCTCTACAACATCGCCTACCTGTTCCGCCGCGATGGCTCGATCGAGCGACAGTACAAGCTCCACATCACGCCGTCCGAGGAGCGCTGGTGGGGCGTGTCGCCCGGCGACGAGGTCCGCGTGTTCGACACCGATCGCGGCAAGATCTCGATCCTGATCTGCTACGACGTCGAGTTCCCGGAGACCGGACGGATCGCGGCGGCCAAGGGCGCGAACCTCCTGTTCGTGCCGTTCAACACCGACATCCGATCGGGCTACATGCGCGTGCGGTCGTGCGCGCAGGCACGGTGCATCGAGAACGGGATGTACGCCGTGCTCGCCGGGCCGGTCGGCAACCTGCCCTTCGTCGAGGGCGCGGACATTCACTACGGGCAGGCGTGCATCCTCACGCCTTCCGATCTCCACTTCGCGCGAGATGGCGTCGCCGAGGAAGCGACCCCGAACGTCGAGACCCTGATCCTGCACGAGCTCGACCTCGAGGTCCTGCGCCGCAACCGCCGCGGCGGTACGGTGCGGACCTGGTTTGATCGCCGCTCGGACCTCTACAAGGTCCGGTGGACCGAGGGCGGCAAGCCGCACGAGGTCTGAGCACGCGAGCGCATCGGGCGCGCGACCTCTCGCCGCAGGGGTGGCGAGTCAGCGTGAGCCCACGCGCTCGCCGCATGATTCCCGCACAGGGTGCGAGGGCCGCTACGCGTCGCGAACCGCCACTACGCTACCTGTGACGCAGGCGCACGGACGGCACGCGACTTGCTGCTACGCAGCTCATGTCGACCAACACGCTCCTCATCATCCTCGTCGTCGTTCTCCTCCTGGGAGGCGGTGGCTTCTTCTACCGCCGCCGCTGAGCCAACCCGTCGCCCGCGCGTCACTGGCAACCGACGACCGCGGCGACGACGTGCTCGATCTCGTCGTCGGCGATCGTCCGCAGATCGAGCCAGACCCGGCCGTCCTCGATGCGAGCGACGACCGGCACGCGGGCGCGCCGGAGGCCGGCGTCGATGGCATCCGCACCGGGGCTGCCCGCGCCGGCGGTGGTCGCGCCCATGCTGCCGCGCAGCGTGACCGCCCATGACG
>JALZOI010000436.1 GCA_030857245.1 Myxococcota bacterium | reverse complement strand
GCGCAGCGTGAGTCGGCTCACGCCGAGCGTGGTGGCCAGCGCCCGCTCCGGCGGGAGCCGGTCGCCGGGCGCGAGCTCGCGGTCGAGGATCGAGCGTCGCAGCTCGTGCTCGCACGCCTGGTGGGCGGTCTGGCGTGATGGGATCCGGCGGAGCGGCATGTCTCGGATGATTGGCTAAACCAATTCGCCCGAGGTTGTCAACGTGCTTCGTGGCGCGCCCGGTCGGCTGCCCCGCTTACCGGGTGCAGCCGACGATGCAGCTCGGGTGGACGGTCCGCATGCCGCGAGCGCGCAGCCCGTCGATCAGTGGGCTGACCATGTCGGCTGCTTGGGCGAAGTTGTCGTGGATCAGGATGACGCCCCGCCGCAGGCCGCCGCGATCGATGAGCTCCAGGTAGCGGGCCGCGCACTGGGCGCCGGTGAGGCCGCGGTTCCAGCACTCGCTGATGTCGTGGCCGTTGGCAGGGAGATCCCACGCGACCGTGCCGACGTAGTTCCCGGGCAAGCGCGCGGTAGCCGCGTGCGCCGCGGCGGTCGAGCTCCAGGAGTAGCCGTCCTGACTGCCGGGGGCGCGGAAGAAGTGCAGCATCTTGTCGGCGGGGCGATAGCCCGCCTCGGCGACCGCGGCGCGCAGCACCTGGTGCGCGGTCTCGAGCTCGCTGGCGAGCTCGCCGCTCGGCAACTCGGCGAGGCCGCGAGCGTTGCACGAGGCGCCGTGGATGCAGTGGCGGTGCGTGTGGTTGGCGACCACGTGCCCCTCGGCCAGCACGCCCCGGATGTGCGGTTGCGTGCTGGGCTCGAGCTGTACCCCGTTGCCGTTGACCGAGCCGAGGGTATGCGAGACAGCGAAGAACAGGCCCGTGACGCCCTTGGCCCGCAGGGTGCGCGCGAGCTGCACGCTCGAGGCGCGCGGGCCATC
Organism: Myxococcota bacterium; assembly: GCA_030857245.1. Taxonomy (GTDB): domain Bacteria; phylum Myxococcota_A; class Polyangia; order Haliangiales; family Haliangiaceae; genus JABFXX01. Next base: position 5,555 of record JALZOI010000436.1, on the reverse strand, counting down.
ATCGAAGGTGAGCACCCACTCGCGATCGAGGAGCGCGCCGCCCCGGTAGGGAGTGGCGCGGAAGGCGCTGCCCGGGCTCGGACGCTGGCTGTCGCCGAGATCGTAGCCGCGCGGATGGTTGACGGCGCCGTAGAGCAGCGCGGCAACATCGGCGCGAGTCGCCGGGGCGTCGTGCGACAGCACGCGGCGGGTGCCGCGGTCGACGCCGACGCGGTCCTCGCCAAGGATCACCATGCCGGCCTCGGTGGCCGAGAGGAGTGCCGGGTGCGCCCACGCCGGGATCCGTCCGGCGTCGAAGTAGCGCGCACCGACCCCGGCCGCGCGGGCCGCAGCGCTCCACCCCTCGATCGCGGTGGCGCGCTGACTGACGACGGTGGCGCGCCCCCGCAGCGCGCCGTGGATCGCCACCAGCGCCTCGATGCGAGTCGTGTTCTGCGACGGCCCGAATCGCCCGTCCGGATAGCCGCTCATGATGCCGCACCGCTGCACGCGTGCGACCGCGCCGTGGGCCCAGTGGGTGGCGGGCACATCCGGGAACGCGCGGTCAGGGTGGCGCGACGTGCAGGTCGGGAACGTGGCCGACAGCATCGCCGCGAGCTCGGCGCGCGTGATCGGCCGGTTCGGTCGATAGCTGCCGTCCGGGTAGCCGCCCACGAGCGCGTCGGCGGCGAGCGCGTGGATCAGGTCGCGCGCCCAGCTCTCGCCGACGTCGCCGAACCGCGCGTGCGACGAGAACACGAGCCCCTCGTCGTCGCCGTCATCGTCCTCGGTCGCGCCAGCGTCGACGTCGAGCGCGGCGGCCGGGTGGCCGGCGCTGCAGCCGACCGCTCCGGTGATCGACAACACCGTGACGAGCATCGTGGCGAAGGGAACGTCGCAGCGTGTCATCGCCACGCCGATTGCAAAGAGATGGCCAGCCCGGACGGTGCTCGAACCAGACGATCTGGAGGCCTCCCGCGGGGTGGCTGCTCGCATGGCCGGCGCCTGGAGCCGTCACCGAGGCGGCTTCGTGAGCCCGGTGGCGGCGAGCGCGAGGAACCGGTGCTCGGCTTCGCGATCGGCGAACGCGCGCCGCGGCAGCGCGGTGAAGTTCGGCCCGTAGTAGAGGAAGTGCCAGCAGTCGTCGGAGACCAGGCGATCGTAGAAGCTCCACCGCAGCTTCGACTCGACCTCGCCGGTCCGGAACGCGAGGCCCTCGTCGTCGAGCTCGAGCTGATACGCGGTGTGCAGCTTCGGCTGGGTGCGCCACCAGTGCCCGGGCATCCACCAGAACGCCACCGCGAGGACGAGGAGCAGGAACCCGGCGGCCGCGCCGAGGCCGCCGGCGATCCACGGCGAGCCCGCGCCGGTCGCGAACATCACGGCGCTGCCCGCGAGGCCAAGGACCGCCACCCCGAGGTCTCGCCGGGGACGGAGCCGGCGGGCGAAGTGCCGCCGCACGGCGTCGCGATACTCGGGCTCGGTGTACTGGAAGCGCAGCGTGATGGGCTCGGGCGTGGTCATGGAGTCCTGGCGTCCTGGCGTCCGCGCGCTGCGGGACGTAGGGCGAGGACGTAGCACGACGCTCGTGGTCGCACGCGATCGTCACGCCGCCGATGAGAACGATCTCCCGCCGGCATCGCACGGTCGACATGCGCCCGGGCCGTGCCGGCCGATGTGACAGACTGATCACGTGACTCGGCTCGGCATCCTCATGGTGTTCGCGGCATGCGGCGGCGGTGCCAGCGGACGCGGACCGGCGCCTCACGATCTCGATCTCGCGACGCAGCCGCACGAGGTCGCCGCGCCAGCGGATGCGGCGGCGGCCCCGTCGCCGGTCGCGAGCAAGCCCGGGGTGCCGACGCCGACGCCGCCGCCGGCGCCACCCGCGCCGCCCGATCCCGCGACGCTGGAGCGGCTCGCCTGGCCCGCGACGACCACCTCGTTCGTGCTCACGAGCTCGGCGCACGTCTACGGAACCCCCGACCTGAAGTCCGAGCCGCTGGGCAAGATCCTCGTCGCGACGCGGCTGCCGGTGCGCGAGAGCCTGGTCGGTGACAAGCGCTGCAAGCTGTGGCTCGCGGCGATGCCGCGCGGCTGGATCTGCGCGCGCTACGCCAGGCCGAGCACGCTGCCGCCCGAGGCGATCGTCCAGCCGGTGCTGCCCGCCGGCGCGACCCTGCCGAACGAGTACTACGGCATCAAGCCCGGGGCCCAGCGCTTCGCGGCCGAGGACGACGTCCGCGCCGGGATCGCGATGGTCGAGCCCAAGACCAAGGCGACGTACATGGTGACCAAGGACGAAGCCGTCCGTATCGACGGCGAGACCTACGCCAGGACCAGCGTCGGCCTGGTCGCGACGGCCGATCTCTACCGGCACTGGCCGTCGACGTTCACGGGGATCGATCTCGCCACGCAGCCGCCCCCGGCGTGGCCGTTCGCGTGGGTGATCGCGCCGAACCGCCGCACGGTGGCCGTGCGCGCGACCGCCGACAAGAAGGGCGCCGAGGCGGGGACGCGCGCGCATCGCGAGATCGTGCCGGTGCTCGAGGAGTCCGCGGGCTTCGTCCGGATCGCGGACAATACGTGGATCGCGCGGGGCAGCCTGCGGATCGCCCGCAAGCGGCCGCGTCCCGTCGTCGATGGCGCGCACCCCAGGTGGCTCGATCTCGATCGCGACGACCAGGTGATGATCGCGTACGACGGCGACACGCCGGTGTTCGCGACGATGTTCTCGTCGGGCCGGCGGAAGCAGGACACGCCGGCGGCCCTCTACCGGCTCCGGTCGAAGACGGCGGTCACCAAGATGGCCGCCGAGGAGCGCGAAGCCTCCCACTACGAGGTCTCCGAGGTGCCGTGGGCGACCCGCTTCCGCAGCGGCCTCTATTTCCACGCCGCCTACTGGCACGACCAGTTCGGCACCGCGATGAGTCACGGCTGCGTCAACCTCTCGCCGGTCGACGCGAAGTGGGTCTACGACTGGACCGAGCCCCGGATGCCGCCCGGCTGGAACGAGCTCGAGATCGCCCTCGCGGGCTCGATGGTGGTCCGCGTCCACGACGCCAAGCACCCCGACCCGCCCGTCTTCAACTACGCGCGCGAGGCGATCGAGCGCGTGAAGATCCGCAAGCAAGAGGCCGACCGCAAGCGCGTGCGAGAGCAAGCCGAGGCCGCGGGGGCTGCCGCTGCCGACATGCTCACGCCGCCGGCGCCGTAGCGGCCGCCGCGCGGGTGCTGGCGGAGCTGGCGACAAGGCCGCAGTTGACGCACCCGCAGTTGACGCACCCGCCAGCCGGGCGCACCGTCGGAGCGGTGATGACCTCGCGGCTCGGAGCCCTCCTGACCATCGCAGCGTGCGGCAATGCAGCTGCGCCCGCGCCGGATCGTGCCACGCCGGTCGGTGCCGCGATGCCGTGGCCCACGCCGGCCGGGTGGAAGAGCGAGATCATCCCATTCCCGCTCGCCTTCGCACCGGCCCTCGCGCACCGCGGCGTGGAGGAGCTCCGGTTCGCGCCGGGGTTCTTCGAACCGGGCTCGCCAGGCTACTGGTCCTATGCCTTCACGTGGCGAACGGAGGATGCCGCGCTGCTCGATGCAGGCGCGCTCGCCGGCGAGCTCGCGATCTACTTCAAGGGCCTCGTCGCCGCCGTCGATCAAGCCAACCGGATCACCGCCCGTGATCAGATCACCGCCACGGCGACCGCCCAGGGCAAGCGCCTGAACCTGACGGTCCACACGTTCGACGCGTTCAAGACCGCCCAGCCGATCGAGCTGATCGGCTGGGCGGAGCGAACCTCGTGTGCGAGCGGTGCGCTCTGGGTGTTCGTGCTCGCACCGGCGACGAGCCCGTTGCGCGGCGAGCTCGATGAGCTTGCCGCGACCGCGCGGTGTGGTCAGCCCGTCGACAACGACCAGTAAAGCGCGACGCCGGCGGGTGCCCCTCGGCGTGCGTGCGCACGCGGAGCGGATCCCTGGTGAGCGCTTGTCCTCATGCCGGAAATCCCGGAGGATGACCGGCGGTGAGTGGGTACGAGAAGAGTCACCGGCCCGACAAGGCGGTCGCTGATCGGGCCAGCGAGAGCTCGGTTCGCAAGCCGGCCGAACCGCAGGCCGACGAGCGCGGGGCCACGCACGCGCAGCTGTGGCGGGAGCTCGGCGCGAACCGCGCGCCCGACTCTCCGGAGGATGCCGCGTCCGTCGCCGTCGAGCAGAAGGGTGGCGGTCAGCCCGCCGATCCGGCGATCGCGAAGCCCGTCGGCGCTCACATGGGGGTCGACGTCTCGGGCGCGCGGGTCCACAAGGATCCGCTGTCGCGGAGCGCCACCCGCGCGATGGGCGCGTTGCCCGACACGACACTGCATCAAAAGGGGACCCGAAGTACCGTTTACGACGGGATCGGCGGTTATCGATTCCAGCAGTACGACGCGCATCGCGGTGAGACGATTCCGAGTACCGTACGCGCGGGCGGCGCCAATCCCGGCAACGTTGTCGACGGCTTGATCAATCAACTAAACACTGGCAAGCCGCCGGACGCTGCCGAGTTGCACCGTATCCGGCTTGTTGATGAAAGTGGCGGCGTGACCATCGAGCTCACGAAGGATGCGACAGGAACATGGACGCAATGAGCGTTGATGCCGATGGCACTCTTCTCGGGCTCCCGGGCGAGTGTATCGAGCTGCTCTGGTGCGGTTCGGAGGAGGACCTGGGGTCCACAACGATCGAGCTGCTCGAGTGGTTCCGAATCGCGAGCTCTATCGTGCGACCGCTGAGTGTCGATCTCAGCTTGAGCGCCTGGGATCCGCGTGACGATTCCGAGGTGCCGCTCACGAACCCGTATTGGGCACTTCGAGGCAGCGAAGGTGATCACTCGACCTTCGCTACCTCTCCCGCAGGCGTCATCCGCCAGGTCGAGGGAACAATCACACCGGATGCCCTGCGAACCTTCATCTCCGAGGCAACGCAGCAGTCCGTGGAAGGGCACGGCGTCGTGTCCTGGTCACTGCTGGAGGTGTCCGCGACGGAAGCGCGGTTGCCGAATGGCCTGCCGCTTCATGCAGGATCTCTGGTGCTCCAGGACCGAGGGTTTCGTTCGATCGTGCCGGTCGTCGAGCGCGCGGACGGTGCCTGGCTGTCTGGCCCTTCGACGAAGGTCGAGCATGCTCCTTTCACGTTGATGGTCGAGAATCGGTATGGCGCGCTGCGTCTGCGCCTGACGACATACTGGTCGATCTGGGGGAGGGGTGGTGTTGGATGGTCGATGCTCGAGGAGCTGATCACGGTGTCGATCGCGCGTGGATGGGAGCTGGTGGGCACGGAGACGGCCTGATGCTGGTCAGGAGTGATGATGACCGACGACGATTGCGAGCGTGCGAACGAGGGCGCTGCGCCCGGCGGCCCGCGTCTCGCTAGACGCGTCTGCGCGCGACGAAGCCGGATCGAGCTCGTCAGGAGTGCTGAGCGACAATTACATCTCCCCGCCGGCGACAATTACATCGCCCCATTTCTGAGGCGGCCTCGGCGGTCGGCGGCGTGCTCTTCACTTCGGTGGAGAGGCAGGCCGCGTGCGACCAGTGAGC
>JALZOI010000435.1 GCA_030857245.1 Myxococcota bacterium | reverse complement strand
CCCCCGGTGCCGGCGCCGCCCACCTCGATGCCGCCGGTGGTGCGCCCCGCGCCCGCGCCGCTGCGCAGCGCCGGTCCGCTCGTCGTGCCGCCGTCGGCGGTGACCCGGATCTCCGGCGAGCTCCCCGCGCTCGGCAAGTCGAAGCGCACCGAGATGCCGCCGGTCGTGGCGGCCAAGGTCTGCATCGCGCCGACGGGTCGCGTCACCAGCGTCGAGATGATCACGAAGCTCGAGCGGCTGACCTCCATGGATCTCGGGAACGCCATCAAGGGCTGGCAGTACGCCCCTTACAAGCAGGCGGGGGTCGCGGTCGCCGCGTGCTTCGTCGTCAGCTTCCGGGTCCAGTGAAGCACCACCTCGCCAGCCGCCTCGCCCTCCTCGTCAGCCTCGCGCTCGCCCTCCTGCCCGGTGCCGGAGGCTGCTCGTACGTGCTCACCCGAAATCCATCGCGGGCGATGCTCACCGAGGACCAGACGAACTGCACGAGCCACCACGGCTACACCATCGTCGATGCGGTGATCGGCGCGGCCGCGGTCGGCGTCGGCGCGACCGTGATCATCCTCGAGCAGAAGGACGAGCCCGACTACCAGAGCGTGCCGACCTACGTCATCGGCATCCCGCTGCTCGCGCTCGGCGCCGCGTTCCTCGCGTCGTCGTCGCATGGCCACGGCAAGGTCACGCGCTGCCGCAAGGCGCTGGCGCGACACGATAGCTACGAGCCGTAGCCGAGCGCGCGCGCTACGCCGGCTCGGCGACGACGACGGCGAAGAACATGTCCATGCCGCAGGCGAACTTGACCTCGCCGGTCGCGGGCACGGTGACGTCGATCTCGGTGGCGGTGCCCTTCGGCAGCTCGACGACCTTACCCTCGGGCGTCTTGAGCTGCGCGAGGCACTCGCCATCGACCGTCCGCGTGAACTTGAGCTTGAGCTTCTCTCCCGGCTTGCCCGGGATCCGATCCGGCACGTAGCCATCGGGGCCGGCCTCGATCGCGATCGTGCGAACGCCCTCGGCGCTCACGGTCCCCGTGCTCAGCGTGGCCGGCGCGGGCTTGGCGACCTTGTCCTCCTGCTTGCAGCCCGCGGCCGCGAGGCTGACGACGAGGCCGAAACCGAGGCCGAAGCCGAGGGCAGTGAGCGAGGAGGCGACGCGCATCCGCGCACGATAGCGCGCTGCTCCTCCGACGGCTACAGCCGCGCCGACACGGCGCCGTGGGCCGTGTGGTCGGCGTCGGCGAGCGGGTCGGCCCAGTTCTCGAACTGCAGGATGCCCAGCTCGGTGAAGTTGACGCGCTGGCGGTCCGAGAGCAGCCCCATCTTCTTGATCGCGGGGACGATCTTGGCGAACAGCATCTGCCGGAACATCACCTGGCCGGTGTTGTTGAGCGCGATGTCCATGCACTGCTTCGTCGGCAGCCCGGTCTTCTCCCAGACCTCCTGGAACAGGAAGCGATCGCGCATCAGCCGCGCGGCCTCGAACACGAAGTCCTCGCGCTCGCGCTTCATGCTGTCGGGCTGATCCTTGTAGTAGTCCTTGAGCGAGAGCACGCCGAACGCGACGTGGCGGGCCTCGTCGCCGATGACGTACGCGGTCAGCGCCTTGAGCAGGGGCTCGTTCGTGTTGTTGCGGATCATCGCGAACGCCGCGAGCGCGAGGCCCTCGACCATGATCTGCATGCCGAGGAACTTCATGTCCCAGCGGCTGTCCTTGAGGATCATGTCGAGCAGCGTCTTGAGGTGCGGGTTGACGGGGTACGAGAACCCGATCTTCGTGTGCGTGTAGCGGTTGAACACGTCGACGTGGCGCGCCTCGTCGACGACCTGGCTCGCCGCGTAGAGCTTGCTGTCGAGGTCCTGCACCGAGTCGACGAGCTGCGCGGTCGCGAGCAGCGCGCCCTGCTCGCCGTGGAGGAACTGCGAGAGCGTCCACGAGAACGACTCCATGTTCAGCTTGTGCTTCTCCTTCTCGGTCATCCGGTTGTAGATGTCCGAGCCGAACAGCGGCATCAGCTGCTCGGGAGCCGACGGCTTCTCGAGGTCGACGTCGGTGTCCCACGGCAGGACGTCGTCGGAGATCCACTGGCCACGACACGCCTTGTCGTAGAGGTCGCGGAGCTTCGCGCGGGTGTCCTGGTAGCCCCAGGTATAGGTCACGTCGAGGAGCGTCTCGAGCGTCTCGATCGACGGACCTGCGAGCTGGGTGCCGGTCGGTGCGGCGGCGGCGGCGGTGGCTTCCATGGGAGCTCCCTTCGGAAAGTTGAAACTGAAACTTGTTTCAAGTTTGGCCTGGCGCACGGCCGCCGTCAAGGGCATCGTGAAGCATGGCCTCACGAGCCCCGTCACCGAGAGCGGTCGCGCCCCCGCGCGACCCCGAGACGGTCCTGCGCGCCACGAAGGAGCCCGACTTCCGGCAGGAGCGCTCGCGCCGCAGCTACCTCGCGCTGATCGAGGCCGCGACCGAGCTGTTCGCGGAGCACGGCTACGATGCGGTCGGCACCCCGGAGATCGCGCAACGCGCCGGCGTCTCGGTCGGCACCTTCTATCGGTACTTCGAGGACAAGCAGGAGATCTACCTCGAGATCTCGCGGCGCATGATGGTCGCCGCGTACGGCGAGACGCTCGAGGGGCTCGGGCCCGAGCGGTTCGTGGGCCGCGCCCGCCACGAGACGATCAGCGCGACGGTCGCCGTGCTGTTCGATCACGTGCTCGTGCGACCGCAGCTGTCGCGCAGCTTCACCGAGATGTCGCTCCGCGATCCCGGCGTCATGGAGCTCCGCCACGCCTTCGAGACCGTCTCGCTGCAGCGGCTGACCGCGCTGATCGCCGCGATCGTGCCGCGCTCGGTGGTGCCCGATCCGGAGGCGACCGCGTACGTCCTCTACGGCAGCGCGATGCACACCGCGTACGGGCTCGCCGGCCACATCGGCCCGCCGCCCGTCGATGCGGCCCGCGCGCGCGCGGCGCTGACCAGCTTCATCGAGCGTGCGCTGTTCCCCGACGCCGAGCGCTGATCAAGCCGCGCCGACGACGGCGTCGACCACGGCCTTGATCGCCTCCGCCTCGGACTGGCCCGACGCGGTCAGCACGTGGAACACGCACGTCACCGAGCGCGCGGCGCACGTCGCGAAGTCCATCGGCACGATGTAGCTCGAGCGCTCGCCGGACCACACGGCGAGGCAGGCGTGGTCGACCGCCTCGAGGGTCCAGAAGTGCGGGATGCGATCGGGCGCCTGCCACGCGTGGACCTGGCGGGTGACGTCGAGCGCGGAGCGCACCGCTTCGTGGTTCGAGTGCGACGGGTTCTCGACCCAGCGCTGGATCGCCGCGAGCATCGTGTCGATGTACTGCTTCGGCGCCTGCGCTGCGTTGTCGACCGGGTAGGTGCCGGCGACGAGCTTGCAGACGGCGAGGGCCGCGCGGACCGCGTGCTTGCGGTCATCCTGGACGGTCCGCCGGGTCCACACGAGGAGACCCTGGGACACGTAGTCGTCGGCACCGGCCCACGCGTTCGCAACGTTGGTGGTGTTCTCGCCGAGCTCGCGGAGCGCGGCGATGTCGGGGCGGTCGCTCATGGGGCGAGCATAGCGAATCAGATCTCGATGTAGCTACCTTCGGCGGCGGCGAACACGGGGACCGCCGTGCGCGCGGCCGTGCGGGCGACGACCTCGTCGATCATGTCATCGGTCGCGTCGGGGCTGTGGTGGAACAGGGCGAGCTTGCGGGCGCCCGCCCGCTCCGCGACGATGACGCCCGCACGCGCCGGCGAGTGGCCCCAGCCGCGCCGCAGCTCGTAGTCGTGGTCGGCGTGCATCGCGTCATGGACCAGGAGATCCGCATCACGCGCGAGCTCGATCGCGATCGGCAGCGGGTCCTCGACGCTCGGGTACTCGACATCGGACAGGTACGTGACCGTCTTGCCGTCCGCGGTGATCCGGTACGCCGTGGTCCACATCGAGCCGTGCGGGACCGCCGCGGTCGTGATCTCGAAGCCCGGCACCGACACCGCATCGCCGGCGGTGATCATCTCGATCGAGACGCCGGCCGCGAGGTTCTCGAGACCGTTCAGCGGACTGTAGTGCGGCGCGAGCTGGTTCTGCAGCGTCGACTCGAGCGACGTGCCCGAGCTCGGCGCGGCGCCGAGGATCCGGATCTTGTTGCCCTTGATGAAGAAGGGCGTGAAGAACGGCAGCCCCTGGATGTGATCGAGGTGCGTGTGGGTCAGCAGGATCGGCAACGTGCCCTGCCCCGTCCCGAACTCCGCGGTCATCAGCTGCTTGCCGAGCTCGGTGGCGCCAGTCCCGAGATCGATCAGCAAGCGGAGCCCGGCGTCGGTGACGAGCTCGACCGAGGTCGTGTTCCCGCCGTAGCGCAGGAACTCGCGTCCGGACATGGCGAACGAGCCGCGCACGCCCCAGAACCGGATCTTCACGCCGTTTCCTTCGCTCGCTCCGCCGGCTGCTCGGGACCGATGGTCAGCGTCATCCCCTCGAACGAGGTCAGCACCTCGATCCCCATGCCCGCACCCTTCGCGAGGTACTGCGCGGCGATCTTGTCCATCTGATCGTCGGAGTGCGACGGCGCGTGGTGGTAGAGCACGAGGCGGCGCACGTTCGCCGCGGCACAGACCTCGAGCGCTTGATCCGGCGTCGAGTGACCGTAGTGCGGGAACCGCGAGAACTCGTCCTCGGTGAAGTGCGTGTCGTAGACGACCGTGTCGACGCCCTTGAGCCGCTGCACGAGCGCCTGACGCATCGCCCCGAGGGCGACCCGATCATCCTCCGAGAGCGGCTCGGGCCCCTTGAGGAAGTGCTGCTTGTGGAGCACCTGATCGAACGGCGCGGTGTCGGAGACGTACGCCCACGACGAGCCATCGGCGTCGATCCGGTAGCCGACGGAGCCGAACGGATGGTTGAGCGCGATCGGCGTGACCAGGAAGCTGCCGATCTCGAAGTCGATGCCCGGATTGACCTCGTGGTACTCGAACTGCGCCGGCACCGCCTCGAGCGCGAGCGGGAAGAACTCGTGGCGGGTGATGCCGCCGATCACCTGGTGGAGCTCGTCGGCCGCGGTGAGCAGGGCGTAGATCGAGATCCTGGTCCCGGCGATGTACGCCGGCGAGAAGAACGGCAGCCCCTGGATGTGGTCCCAGTGGACGTGCGAAAGCAGCACGTGGTAGTGGCCCGGCGCGGTCGCCTCGCGAAGGAGCTTGTTGCCGAGCGCGCGCAGGCCCGTGCCGGCGTCGACGATCAGCGTCTCACCCGTACGGGAGCGGGCCTCGACGCACGACGTCTGACCACCGTATCGAACGGTGGCTGCGCCGGGCACCGGATAACTGCCCCGGACCCCCCAGAAGGTGATCTGCATTCGCTGGATAATTGTATCCCTTTCCGTCGAAATCCCCAAAGTTGGCCCAGTTGGATGCGTTATTGAAGCGCAGATGAATCCGCATCCGAGGATCCTCGTGATGGGCGCCGGCGGCATCGGCGGCATCGTGGCGGCGACGCTCACCGAGATCGGCTCAGCCGTGACGGCGGTCTCGACCAACGCCACCATCCGGGCCGCGGTCGACCAGGCGGGCTACCGACTCGTCGACGACGGGGAGGAGCGCGTGATCCGGGGCTGGGTGTCGCCGGCGCCCGAGGGCCGCTACGACCTCTGCATCCTCGCGACGCAGCCGCCGAACGTCGAGGAGGCGGCGCGCACGGCCCTGCCCCACCTCGCCGAGGACGCGGCCGTCGTCGTCCTCCAGAACGGGCTGTGCGAGCACCGGGTCGCGAACGTGGTCGGCGAGGCTCGCGTGATCGGCGGCATCGTCGCGTGGGGCGCGTCGATGCCGGAGCCTGGCCGCTACGAGCGCACCGCAGCGGGCGGCTTCCAGCTCGGCCGGCTGGGCGGCGCGCTCGACGCGGACCTGCGGCGGGTGGCCGAGTTGCTCGAGGCGGTCGGTCCCGTCACGCTGACCGCCAACCTCATGGGCGCACGCTGGAGCAAGCTCGCGCTCAACTGCGCGGTGTCGGCGCTCGGGACGATCGCCGGCGAGCGCCTCGGGCCGCTGGTGCGGCAGCGCCGCTACCGCCGGCTCGGCCTCGAGATCATGACCGAGGCCGTCGCGGTCGCGAAGGCCGAGGGGGTCACGCTCGAGAAGGTGGCCGGCACGCTCGACCTCGACTGGGTCGCGCTGAGCGAGGCCGATCGCACCGCGGCGATGTCGGCGAGCCTGACCGCGAAGCACGCGCTGCTCCTCGCCGTCGGCCTGCGCTATCGCCGCATGCGGTCGTCGATGCTCGCGGCCATCGAGCGCCAGCGCGAGCCCGCGATCGACTTCCTCAACGGCGAGGTCGTCGGGCGCGGCGCGGCGCACGGCATCGCGACGCCGGTCAACGCGCGGATCGTCGAGACCGTGTGGGCGATCGCGCGGGGCACGCAGCGGTCGTCGCGCGACACGCTCGACGCGGTGTGCGCCGGCTCGGTCGCGGATCGCTAGGC
>JALZOI010000046.1 GCA_030857245.1 Myxococcota bacterium | reverse complement strand
CGCTCGCACCACGCTACGAGCGCCCCGTGGCGCCGGTCGCGGCGGGCTGGGCAGGCGACGGCGGCGGTGGCGCCGCGGCGGATGCGGTCGGCTGGCGCGACGTGTTCGGCGACCCGCGGCTGCAGGCGCTGATCGAGCTCGCGCTCCGCAACAACCGCGATCTGCGGATCGCCGCGCTCAACGTCGAGCTCGCGCGTGCGCAGTTCCGGGTTCAGCGCGCCGACCAGTATCCGCAGCTCGGTGCGAGCGGCGGCGCCGACGTCCGCTTCACGGAAGCCGACACGGTCAAGAGCTACAGCGTCGGCCTCGGGCTGTCGTACGAGCTCGATCTGTTCGGCCGGATCCGCAACCTCAAGGCGGCCGCTCTCGAGGCGTATCTCGCGACCGCCGAGGCCCGCCGCGCGACTCACCTGTCCCTCGTCGCCGAGGTCGCGACGCAGTACCTGACCGAGCGGGCGTTCGACGAGCAGCTCGCCGTCGCGAAGCAGACGCTCGCCGCCGTGCAGGAGTCGGCCGAGGTGACGCGCCGCCTGCTCGAGCAAGGCCAGCGCTCCGATCTCGATGCTCGCACCGCCGAGGCGCAGGTCCAGACCGCGCGCTCCGAGGTCGCGCGCGTCACGCGGCTGCGCCTGCAGGCGGCGAATGCGCTGGTCGTGCTCGTCGGCCAGCCCCTGCTGCCGGGCGACCTGCCCGCGCCGCTGTCGCTCGAGGCGCAGCGCACGGTGACCGAGCTCGCGGCGGGCGTGCCCTCGCAGGTCCTGCTCCGCCGCCCCGACATCCTCGCGGCCGAGCACTCGCTCCGCGCGGCCCACGCGAACATCGGGGTCGCGCGCGCGGCCTTCTTCCCGACGATCTCGCTCACCGCGCTCGGCGGGCTGGCGAGCTCGACGCTGATCGGGCTCGTCGAGACCGGCGCGGCGTTCCTCGGCGGCTCGGCGCAGCTCTCGCAGCCGCTGTTCACGGGTGGCCGCAACCGCGCGTCCCTCGACGTCGCGCAGGTCCGCACGCAGATCGAGGTCGCCCGCTACGAGCAGACGATCCAGATCGCCTTCCGCGAGGTCGCCGATGCGCTCGCCGGCCGCGCCACGCTCGACGAGCAGCTGCAGGCGCAGATCGCGCGCGTCGAGGCCGAGCAGGCTCGCTTCGCGATCTCGGAGGCGCGCTACCGCGCGGGCATCGAGAGCTACTTCGCGGTCCTCACGGCGCAGCGGGATCTCTACGCCGCACAGCAGGGGCTGATCGACACGCGGCTGCAGCGCCTCACGAACCTCGTGACGCTGTACCGGGCACTCGGCGGCGGCTGGCGCGAGCGCAGCTAGGCGCGAAGCCGAAGCGCAGCAACATCGTCCATCCGCGCTGTCCGAGTGGCTCGCCGCCGTCGAGCCACCAGCTCGCGGAGCTGTTCATGCAGTTCAGGCCCGACCTTCCAACCAAGTACACGTAAGATGGTCGCGGAGGTTGGCAATGCTGCTCGAGACAATCGCGTTTGATGGCACCAGGTGGACCGGTGCATTCCCGGATCTAGATTCGGAGCAAACGCTGGTCCTGGTCTTCGGCGCTTCGGAGATCATCGACGCGCAGGCGCCCCTCCGTGAGCTGCGAGCCGCGTATCCCCGCGCGAAGATCACCGGCTGCTCGAGCGCCGGCGAGATCCACGGCACGCGCGTCCTCGATGGCACCCTCTCGGTCGCCATTGCAAAGTTCGAGCACACGCCGCTCAGGCTGAGCTTCACCACGGTACAGAGCGCGGAGGATTCCTTTGGTGCTGGTGAGACCCTGGCGCGCGAGCTTACCAAGCCTGACCTCCGCAGCATCCTCGTCCTGTCGGAAGGGCTCAACGTCAACGGCAGCGAGTTCGTGCGAGGCGTCAACTCCGTGGTCACGAGCAACGTGATCGTCACGGGCGGCCTCGCGGGTGACGGCAGCCGGTTCAAGCGGACGTGGGTGCTGCGCGGGGGCGAGGCGTCGTCGAACCTCGTCGCGGCGGTCGGCTTCTACGGCGATCGCGTCGTTGTCGGTCACGGCTCCAAGGGCGGGTGGGACAAGTTCGGTCCCGAGCGCAAGGTCACGAAGTCCACGGCCAACGTGCTGTACGAGCTCGATGGCAATCCCGCGCTCGCCCTGTACAAGAAGTATCTCGGTGATCGAGCGTCGGAGCTGCCGGCCAGCGGCCTGTTGTTTCCGCTCGCCCTGCGCGCCAACGCGGAGGCGGACAAGAGCCTGGTCCGGACCATCCTCGCGGTCGACGAGGAGACCCAGTCGATGACGTTTGCGGGGGACATCCCGGAGGGCCATCTCGTGCAGTTGATGCGTGCGAACATGGACCGGCTGATCGGCGCCGCGACCACGGCGGCTGAAATGACCCGCGTTGGCGCCGACGGAGGTCAGGACACCCTGGCCATCGCGATCAGCTGCGTCGGGCGCCGGCTCGTCCTCGGTGAACGAATCGAGGAAGAGACCGAGTCGGCGCTCGAGGTGCTGCCGAAGGGCACCAAGCAGATCGGCTTCTACTCGTACGGCGAGATCTCACCGTATACGACGGGCAGCTGCGACCTCCACAACCAGACGATGACGCTGACGACCGTCACCGAGCGCTGATGTCCGAGTCTCCCGAGCTCCACCCTCTGCTGTCGAGGCAGCTCAAGCGGCTGAAGATCGAGCGCGATCACGCACCCGAGGCAGCCGCCTTCGCCGAATTACTCGAGCGCGTGAGCCGCACGTACACGGAGGCCGAGCAGGACCGCTACCTGCTCGAGCGCTCGATGGAGACGTCGGGCGAGGAGATGCTGACGCTCAATCGTCGCCTCGAGGAAGCGCGCGAGGCCGCCGAAGCGGCGAACCGCGCGAAGAGCGAGTTCCTCGCGAACATGAGCCACGAGATCCGCACGCCGATGAACGGCGTGATCGGCATGACGCAGCTCTTGCTCGGGACCGAGCTCGATCAGGAGCAGCGCGAGTACACGTCGATCATCCGGCTGTCCGGCGATGCGCTGCTCGCGATCATCAACGACATCCTCGACTTCTCGAAAATCGAGGCCGGCAAGTTCGACCTGTGCATCGAGGACTTCGATCTGCGGCAGGCCGTCGAGGACATCGGCGAGATGTTCGCCGAGCGCGCTCACCGCAAGGGCCTCGAGCTCGTCTGCATCGTCCACCGCGATGTCCCGACCTCGCTGCGTGGCGATCCCGATCGGCTGCGCCAGGTGCTGATCAACCTCGTCGGCAATGCCGTCAAGTTCACGGACGCCGGCGAGATCATCGTGCGGACCAAGCTCGTCGAGAAGACCGACGACGCGATCACGGTGCGCTTCGAGGTCCACGACACCGGCATCGGCATCACGTCCGAGCAGCGCGAGCGGCTCTTCCAGTCGTTCTCACAGGTCGATGGCTCGTCGACTCGGCGCTACGGCGGCAGCGGGCTCGGGCTCGTGATCTCGAAGCGGCTGATCCAGATGATGAGCGGAGAGATCAGTGTCGACAGCGAGCCGGGCAAGGGCAGCACGTTCTGGTGCACCGCGAAGTTTCCGCGTCAGGCGACCGAGCAGCCGCCGGTGCAGCGCGCGGACCTCACCGGGCTACGGGTATTGATCGTCGACGACAACGAGACGAACCGCACGATCCTGCGCCAGCAGCTCGCGAACTGGGGCGCAACGAGCGTATCCGCCGCGGATGGTCCGCAGGCGCTACAGATCCTGTACGTCGCGAAGAAGTCGGGCGAGCGTTTCGATCTGGTGATCCTCGACTTCAACATGCCCGGCATGGATGGCATCGAGGTCGCCCACGTGATCAAGGGCGACAGTCAGCTCGCCGCGATCCCACTGGTGATGCTCGGCTCGCTGGTCGGCAATTCTGGTGACATCGCGCGGCAGGCTGGTCTTGCAGCCTACCTGACGAAGCCGGTGCGGCAGGCGCGGCTCTACGAAGTGCTGACCACGGCGGTGGGCGCTGCGCGGCACGCGCCGAACGTGCAGCGGACGGTCGAAGCCGGTGCGAAGCCGGCGCCGAAGCCGAAGGTCCATCGCGGTCGCATCTTGATCGCCGAGGACAATCAGGTCAACCAGCGGGTGGCATCCGTGATGGCGGAGAAGCTTGGCTACACCGTCGATATCGTCGCCAATGGCAGCGCAGCACTCGATGCGGTAGCCGAGCAGGACTACCTCGCCGTACTGATGGACTGCCAGATGCCGAGCATGGATGGCTACGAGGCCACCGCCGCGATCCGGACCCGCGAGGCAGGGACGGCGCGCCATCTCCGGATCATCGCGATGACGGCGAACGCGATGCGCGGGGATCGCGAGAAATGTCTGGCGGTCGGCATGGATGACTACGTCGCGAAGCCCCTCAAGCTCGAGGAGCTCGAAGCCGCGCTTCGCTGCGCCTCTCCGCAGCCCGTCGCAGCGATGGCTCCGGACCCGGACTCGCACAGAGTCGCGCAGCGGCTCGACATCGCGCAGCTTCAAGTCCTGGGCTCGCTCGAGGAAGACCAGCCCGGCCTCCTCCAGGAGCTCGTCGAGGTGTATGCCGCGCAAGCTCCCGTGGTGCTCGCCGAGCTTCGCGGCGCAGCGACCACCGGGGACCGCAGCGCCGTGTGGCGTGCCGCGCATGCGCTCAAGGGGGTCTCTGCGAACCTGGGCGTCCGCCGCGTCGTCACGCTGTGCGCGGGAATCGAGGACCGGGCGCGCGAGGGCTCGCTGGAAGGCATCGACGTCGCGCTCGAACACCTCACCGAGGAGCTAGAGAGCGGGCGGCGTGCACTCGACGCGTTCAGCCGCGACCCAGGTTCCTTCACGCGATGACCGACGCGCCACAGATCCGGCTGCGCGTGCTGATCGTGGATGATGACCTCATCACGCGCCGGATCCTGCAGGTCAGCGTGCAGCGGCTCGGGCACGACTGCGTGCTCGCGGAGGACGGCGAGAAGGCGTGGCACCTCTACACGACTCAGCCGATCGACGTCGTGATCAGCGACTGGACGATGCCCGGGCTCGACGGCCTCGAGCTGTGCCGGCGGGTCCGTCAGCTCGGAACGTCGGCGTACACGTACTTCATGTTGCTGACTGCAAACGAGCACAAGCAGTACTTTCTCGTCGGTATGGAAGCGGGCGCGGATGACTATCTCCGAAAGCCGCCCGATCCAGACGAGCTCAAGGTCCGCATGATCACCGCGGCGCGAATCACCGCGCTTCACCAGCAGCTCTCGAAGCAGAACAACGAGCTCGAGCGGCTGAACAGTGCGCTGTTCGATCAGGGGCGCACCGACCCGCTGACCCGGATCGGCAACCGGCTGCGCATGGAGGAGGAGCTGACGCCGCTATGGAACCGCGCGAGCCGCCATCCGGAGCAGCGGTTCTGCATCGCTCTGTGCGATGTCGATCACTTCAAGCGCTACAACGACACCGCCGGCCACCAGGCGGGCGACGAGGTGCTGGTGACGGTTGCGCGTACGCTGGTCTCGAGTATCCGCGGGGGAGACTCGGTCTACCGGTATGGAGGCGAGGAATTCCTCCTCATGCTGCCCGAACCGTCGCTGGAGAGCGCCGTGAAGGCGATGAACCGGTTGCGCGAGGCGGTGAACCAGCTCGCGATTCCGCACCCCGGTCTCGTGCCGACCTCCACGGTGTCGATCAGCGTCGGGGTCGCGGCCTACGCGGCGGGCAAGACGCTGGATCAGATCATCCACGAGTCCGACATCGCGCTCTATGTGGCCAAGCGTCGGCGCAATTGTGTGGCGAGCTTCGACGAGATCCCGGATCTCGAGGCACAAGGCCTCGCGCACGCCAAACGCTAGGTGCGCCGCTGGTACGCGGCGCGGCGCACCGGAGAGGGTGTGCTCACCCGAGCATCCGCGATGGCCGTGGGCGATCCCAGCCCCCGAGATAACAGCAATCAACGCTGGTTCCCTCAACGCTGGTTCCCTCGCACGCGGCATCGGGTGTCTAGCGCCGCTTCCACCGCCGATCGGCCGGGTTCGTGAACGCGCCGATGATCTTGCCGACGGGGCGGTCGCGCACCTTCGCGTACGCCGCGGCCGAGGCGCTGCGGATCTCGCCGTAACCGCCGCCCTGCGCAAACGAGAGCACGGCGGCTTCGAGCGGGGCCGCATTCGAGAACAGGAAGTCGCGGGTCATCAGCAGCGGCACGCGCGACGCCGCGGGGACCGGGGCTTCCATGTACGCGGCCGTGTGGCAGGCGATGGCGATCGTGCCCTTCGCGGTCGCCGTTGGTGGTGGCCAGGGATACGCCTCGACGTCCATCAGCCGGTTGTGCCCGACCCACGCCACGAGCTGCGCGGCACCGCCGGTGTGGAGCGTGCTGCCATCGGCGAGCGTGAGCGTCCGCTGGGTGTCGGCGGAGATGTCGGCGGCGTACGCCGCGAGCGCGCGATCGATCGCGGTGCCTCGCCAGGCATGCACGACGATGTCGACCTCGAAGGTGGCGGCGACCCCGCGGCGCCGCCACGCAGCCGGCGTGCGCTGCGAGCGGCGGTAGACGTGCGTGGTCAGGATGTCGGGATCGCCCGTGGTCGTCGTCTTCAGCACGCGCTTCCAGCCGCTGCCCGAGCGCGCGAACCAGCGACCGAACCCCGGCGTCGTCGCCCAGTACAGGTTGGTCTCGGGGTTCTCGCCATCACCGAGCCGCGGGTTGCCGCAGGGGATGATCGAGGCATCGCAGAGCGGGACGTGGACCTCGGCGACCAGCGGCTTGCCCGCAGCGAGATCGGTGACCACGCGATCGGTGAGGCCGGCGAGCCAGGTGTCCTCCGTCGAGGGCGCGGCCCGCGCGGGCGCCGCCGCGATCGACCACGCCACCATCGCCAGGCTCACGAGCGTGCGCATGCCTCGGTGGTGACACGCGGGGCACCGGCGTGCCACCGCAGGTCGCGGCGACGGCGGACCAGCCCTCGCTGAGGAGACCGAGGACGTGTACGGACGTGCACGTCCTCGGGCCCGGACCCGTGCACTTCCACGTCCGCGATCAGCGCAGCTCTGGCAGTTGCCCGCCGCCGTCCGCGCTGATCTCCCAGACGCTCAAGCCGCGCGATCGATCCGGAACTGACCGCCCGTCCACACCGTCATCGGCGTGGTCGCGTGGTCGTCGTTGCGCGACGTGTGCTGCTCGCAGAACCACTGATCGCCCTCGGTGTGCTCGCGGATCTTCGCGCACACCGGGCACTGCTTGGTGTCGAGCACCTCGGGCATGCCAACCACGAGCGTCGGGCACACCGCCTGCTGCAGCACGCGGTTCGGCAGGTTCTTCGCCGCGCTGCGCGGATGATGGAGCCCGAAGTTGCCCACGACGATCAGGTCCGCGCGGATGTCCGCGGCGAGCGCACCGATCTGCTCGTCGGGCTTGCCGCGGCGCACGTGAAGGCGCGCGCGCCACTCGGTGCCGTGGCGGTTGAACGCCTCGAGCTCGGGGTAGACGCGCTCCCACAGCGCCTGCTTGCACTCCTCGGTCGACGCCTTTTCTTCTCGCACACCGTCAGGAAGTGGAGCTCCGGCGACGCGTGCCGCGCGGCCTGATCGAGCGCGTGCTCGAGGACGATGTCCGCGTACTCCGATAGATCGATGCCGACCACGATCCGGTAGCGCCGCATCGCCGCGTTGAAAGAAGTTTCACGAGGAGAGTGACTCATGCGATCGGACGGCTGCACGCGTCGTGCCGCAGCATACGAACCGGACCCGCCGAGAACCACGTGGCCGCCCGAGCGCGAGCGCACGGTGGTGGCGTGCGCAGTCAGTCGAGCCCCGCGGCGCGTTTCCCGGCGCTCGGTCGCACGACGGAGGAGCCTCGTGGGCGCGGACGCGCGTCCCGACGAGGACGCGCGTCCCGTCGCATCGCATCGTTCTTGCACCGAAGCGATCGGCGAACCCGGAGTCGAGCGACATGGGGCTGATCCGCAAGCACGCGACCGATCTGAAGCGGGACGATCGGCGGTACCTCGGGCGCGCGAGCGAGCCGCGCGACCTCCCGATCGCGTCGGCCCGCGGGAGCCGCGTGGTCGACGTGCGCGGGCGTTCGTACGTCGACTTCCAGATGGGCTGGTGCGTGGGCAACCTTGGCTGGAACCATCCCGACATCCTGGCGCGGCTGCGGCTGTTCGACGGTCCGTCGTACGTCCAGCCCACGATGCTCTACGAGCCGTGGGTCAAGCTCGCGAAGCAGCTCGCCGACGTGACGCCGGGCAAGCTCGTGCGGTCGTACCGCGCGGCGACCGGCACCGAAGCGGTGGAGTGCGCGTTGCAGCTCGCGATGCACGCGACCGGCCGCACCAAGCTGGTCTCGCTCCAGGGCGCGTACCACGGCAACTCGTTCGGCGCGGTCTCGATCGGTGAAGCGGCGCGGCTCCCGAGCACGCTCGCGAACTGCAAGCACCTCGCGCTCCCCCTCGATAGCCGCGCGGTGGACCGGCTCGACACGCTACTCGAGCATCGCGACGTCGCCGCGTTCATCATGGAGCCGATCGTGCTCAACCTCGGCGTCGAGCTCCCCGCCGTGAAGTTCCTCGAGGGTGCGCGCGAGCTCTGCGATCGGTACGGCACGCTGCTGATCTTCGACGAGGTCGCCTGCGGGCTCGGCCGCACCGGCCGGCTGTTCGCGAGCGAGCACACGGGCGTGGTGCCCGACATCATGACGCTCGGCAAGGCGCTGTCGAACGGGCACGCCCCGATCGCGGCGACCATCACCACCGCCGAGCTCGTCGACAACGTGCAGGACGACTTCGAGTTCTACTCGACGTACGGCTGGCATCCGCTCGCGGTCGAGGCGGCGCTGGGGACGCTCGAGCACTGGGATCGCCACGGCGCCGAGCTGCTCGTCAACATCGCCCAGCGCTCGACGCAGTTCCTGTCGCGGCTGCTCGCGATGCCGTGGCGGCGTGATGTCGAGGTCCGCGCGCAGGGGCTCGCGCTCGCGGTGCGGATCGACGATCCGGACTACATCGAGGGCGTCGCGACGCGGTGCCGCGAGGCCGGCGTGCTCGTCGGCGCGGAAGCCGAGTACCTCGAGCTGTACCCGGCGCTGACGATCGACCGCGAGACGGCGGGCGAGGGGCTCGATCTCGTCGAGCGCGCCGTCGCGGACTGAGCGACGCGGCCCGTCGAGCGCACTCGCGCATCCGTGCTACCTCCCGGGTCGTGAAGATCGCGACCTGGAACGTCAACGGGATCCGCAAGCGGTCCTCGGAAGTCGTCAGCTGGATCGACCGCGAGGAGCCCGACGTCGTCTGCCTGCAGGAGACCAAGGCGTCACCCGAGCAGGTCCCCGCGCCGCTGTGCTCGACGGCGGGCTACCACTGCCACTGGCACGGCGGCACGAAGGGCTACTCCGGCGTCGCGCTGCTGCTGCGCGAGCAAGCCTTCGCCGAGCCCCCGGCGTTCATCCATCCACCGTTCGATCTCGAGCACCGGATCGTCGTGGCCGAGGTCGGCTCGCTCGTGCTCGGCTCGGTCTACGTGCCCAACGGCGGTAAGGACTTCCCCGCGAAGGTGCAGTTCCTCACCGAGATGGTCGCGTGGGCGGCGAGCCTCCACGCCGCAGGCAAGCACCTCGTGCTGTGCGGGGACTACAACGTCGCGCGGTCGCCCACCGACGTCCATCCAGTGCTGCGCAAGGACATGATCGGCCAGAGCGCGCCGGAGCGCGCGCTGTTCGAGCAGTTCCTGTCGCACGGGCTCGTCGATGTCGGGCGTCACGTCGATCCCGACAACGACCGCCTGTTCACGTGGTGGGCGCCATGGCGCAACATGCGGCAGCGAAACATCGGCTGGCGCCTCGACTACGTCGCGGCCAGCCGGGCACTCGTCGACGAGACCGTGCACTGCGTGGCGTATCGCGACGTCGGCACGAGCGACCACGGACCGGTCATCGCGCACCTGCGAGACGCCGAAGCCCGCGCGGAAGCTCGCGCTTAGGCGCGGGGAGACGCGGCCCCCCGCGCTCGAGGCGCGCGACGTCAGGTCTTGCCGCGAGCGGCAGGCTTGCGCGGCTTCTCGCCGCGGCCCATGCCCTCGTGCGGCGCACCTACTTCGGCGGTGCCATCGTCGGTGGCTGCGGAGCGATGCGAGACATCTTCGGACTCGCCCGTCGCATCCGTCTGCACGCTGGCGTCGTGCCCCGGCCACTCGTCGTCGTCCTTCGCGGCGTGCGGGCGATCGAGCTCGGACGGATCCGAGTCGTCGTTGCGGGCGACGCCGAAGCGCTTGTCGCCACGCTCGTCAGCGATGTCCCAGCCCTTCCCCCCGTAACGGGGCCCACCATCTGTGCGCTGTTCGTCGCGCGCTCGCTCACTACCGGGATGCGGCTTTCCGATCACCTCCGGCTCGTCGTTCGAGGCGGTCTGCTTGTCGTCTGCTTCCTTCGATTGATCCGGCATTTGTTAAGCTCCTTGATAATCGACCAGTGCAAGGCATGTGCCCCGAGTGTGTCTGCGACAATCACTCGCGACCCGGCGCGTGGACGACAGCGCGAGCGTGATCGCGAGGGCGATCGCGGCGGGCCGCGCCTGCACGAACAGGATCGAGCGACCACGTCTGCTGCCCCACGGGGCCGTCCACAGGAACATCTCGAGCACGAGCCGCGTCAGCCCGCGGCGGGACGGGTCACGCCGGGACCGGCGCGAGCGCGATCGCGGCGAGCGCCTCGCCGTGGCGGCGCACGAGCTCGGCGCGCTCGAGGCGCAGGATGACGTCCCCGGGATCGCCAAACGCCGCGGCGGGCTCGCTCACATCCACGACGTAGCCGAGCTTCTCGAAGACGCGCCGCGAGGCGACGTTGCCGGGGACGACCGCCGCGTACACCCGGGCGAGCCCGAGGCCGCGCGGCGGCGGCGCGAAGGCGAGCCCGTGGATCATCAGCGCGAACCGCGTCCCGAGACCCTGACCCTGCGCGGCGGGCGCGGCGATCAGGAACGCGAACTCGGCGGCCTCGGCGGTGACGTCGCGCAGGTCGCCATCACCGGCGAGCGCGCCGTCGACGAACAGCAAGAAGGCGTGTCCGTTGCCGGCGCGGAGCGTCGCGTAGTGCTCGACGACATCGGCCTCGGTGAGCACGGCGGTGTGGCCGAGCAGCCGCGCATTGTGGGGATCGTTGTAGGCGGCGGCGAGCGCCGGCGCGTGGACCGCGACGTCGGCTGGCCCGGCCGCGACGACCGTGAGCCGACCCGCCGGCGTGGCCCACGCGGCGCCGAAGCCCGCCCCGCTCACTCGAGGCGACCCGTCGCGCTGACCTTGCCGCGCTCGCGGTACATCCGCTCGATGGTCTGGCGGAGCAGCGGCTCGTCGAGCTCGGTGTCGCTGGCACCGGCGACGTAGGCCGCGCGCTCGCAGGCCACCTTGATGAAGCCGCCCGACAGCTCGTACTTCTCGGCGAGCGAGTCGAAGTCGATGCCCGCGGTGCGCGCCCGCTCGGGGAGCGTGCGGCGCCACAGCTCCGCGCGCATGTCGGGACTCGGGAAGCTGAAGAACACGTCGTACGTGAACCGGCGCTTGAACGCGGTGTCGATCGCCGAGGTCAGGTTCGTCGTCAGGATCGCGAGGCCACCGAACCGCTCGAGCCGCTGCAGCAGGTAGTTGGTCTCCATGTTCGCGTAGCGATCGTTGCTGCTCTTGACGTCACTCGTCCGTTTGCCGAACAGCGAGTCGGCTTCGTTGAACAGCAGCACGACGTGCCCGGGCTCCGCGGCGTCGAAGACGTCGCTGAGGTTCTTCTCGGTCTCCCCGAGCCACTTCGAGACGACCTGCGAGAGATCGACCTCGTAGATGTCGAGGCCGAGCCGCTTCGCGAGCACGGTGCCCGACATCGTCTTGCCGACGCCGGGGTGGCCCGAGAACAGCACGGAGATGCCCTGCGCGCCGCGCAGCTTGAACTTGTCGCGGATCTTGCGGCGCTCGCGCGCGGCCGCGCTGATCTCGAGGAGCGCGCTGCGGGTATCGTCGTCGACGATCAGGTCGTCGAGATCGAAGGGCGTCGGCAGCTTCTTGCCGAGCCGGGAGATCCGCTGGTGGAGCTGGGCCGCGACGGCGTACGCGAGCTCCTCGGAGCCCGGCGGGCCGGCGTCGGGCATCCGGCCGGCGGTCGCGGCCTGGGCGGCGGCGACGATGATGCCGCCGGGGATCGCGAACCGCCCCGACAGGCTGTCGGCGGCGGGCTCGTCGAGCGACGGCACGACGTCCTGCCACATCGCGGTGCGGACCAGCAGCGGCGGCACCTCGAGCGTGAGGTGGACGAGCGGGCGGTGGTGGATCCGCGGCATCCGCTCGCGGTTGATCGTGATGGCGACGGGGCCGGGCCACTCGTCGAGCAGCAAGCCGACGAACCCTGGCAGCTCGTCGCGATCGCCCTCCATCGCCGTCACGTCGTCGATGTCGGCGAACACCGGGATCGCGTCGAGCAGCATGAGCTCGCGGATCAGCGCGCGGGTCACGCCGTGCTGGCTCGCGATCGGTAGCTGCCCGAGCCGCTTGCCATCGATCAGCAGCAGCCGCTGGTTCCAGTGCGCCGCGGCGAGCTGGAGCAGCAGCTTCTTGCCGAGGCCGCGCTGACCTTGCACCGCGAGCACGACCTCGTTCGAGCGCAGCGCCGAGATCGCGTGCTCGCGCGTGAGTGCCGGGAACTCGCCCTTGGCGGGGCCGGCGCGCAGCTCGGCGATCTCCGCGAGCTCGGGATCGAGATCGACGCCGGTGCCGTCGATCAGGTAGACGATGCGGGTCGCGACGCGGATCCGGCGGAACATCGTCGAGTCGCCGGCCGCGGTGCCGGCGACGAGATCGACGAGCTTGTAGCGCAGCAGCGGCGAGCTCGGCGACAGATCGCGGGCCATCAGCGAGCGCGTGGTGGGCGTGTCGTAGACGAGCTGCGCGAGCAGCCGGCCGTCGAGCCCACGGCAGCTCTCGTCGCGTGCGAGGTAGCGATACGCCTGGACGAGGCTCGGATCGGTCTCCGGCAGCAGCGCGAACATCAGCGTCGACCACTGGCGCGGCGTCAGGCCGAACGCGCGGAGCAGATCGACGAGCGGCGAGCGCAGGTTCGCGTCGACGGTCGCCCGGATCCGCGCCTCGCACTCGCGGTGCGCGGCGAGCCACTGCGCGAGCAGCTGCTCGCTACCCGCATCGCTGGCACCGGCCGCCGCCTCGCCGCGCGCGGCGGCGAACAGCCGCCCGATCTCGGTCGGGCCGATCACGTCGTCGGCGACCGTGCCGCGGCTCTTCGTCCACGCGAGCCGGACCTGGTACTCGATCCGGAGCCACGCGCGCCGGAGCTCGTCCCGGAGGTGCGTGGCGACGTCGAGGTACGGCTCCGCGCTCATGCTCCGACTATCTCAACAAACCCTCGCGCGTGCGGGGTGATCGCGGGCGGATCGCCGCGCCCGCGGGCTCCCCGCTACGGTGCATCGGAACCCCACCCGCCGGCGCTTCTCGCGTTGCACGCGAGGGATCCGGGTCTGATCTCGTGGCGGCGTGAAGCAGCTCCGGCCGTACTGCCTAGACGAGCTCGCGATCCGCCTGCTCGATCCCGAGCTCCTGCGCGACCACCACGGGATCCTGCTGCTTCGCGGCCGTCTGCTTCTCCTCGACGCGGGCCTCGACCGCCGGCGCGGCCGCGGGCTCGGCCGGCTTGCGCGCGAGCGAGTCCGCCTCGGCGGCCATCGCCTTCATCTGGTCGGTGAGCGGGGTCGTGTACGCATCGGACGAGATCCGCAGGCGCTGCCCCACCGGGATCGCCTTGTCCTCGTGCGGGTTCGCCGAGCCGAACAGCCGGTCGAACTTGCGATCGCCGAACTCGTCGCGCACCTCGTCGATCTCGTCGGCGAGCAGCGCGGCGCGGTAGTCGGTGATCGTCGGGCCCTTCATCCAGGCCTTGAGTGCCTCCGACGCGCTCGTGCCCTTCTTCAGCGTCCAGTCATTCGAGGCGCGATGCTCGTACGGCTGGTTCCAGCCCGTCGCGCTCGTGTGGCCGTTGCGATAGTGGTCCTTCCACTTGTCCAGCTTGCCGGCCTTCTCGCAGGCGGCGCGATACGACTCCCACTCGTGCATCCCCTTGTCGAGGTGCGAGGTGTCCGCGGTCACCGCCTCCGCTTCCTTGCCGTCGAACGCGATCTCGGAGGCGGTCACGCCGCCAGCCGCCGCGGTGGTCGCGACCGCGGGCAGATCGCCCTCGGTCGTGAACGCCGTGTCGGTCGCCGACGCCGGCTCCGGCACGGCCTCCGGGGCAGTCTCGGTCTCGGCGAGGGCGGTGTCGTGGTCGCGGGCGGGCATGGCCTTCATCATACGAGCAGAACGGAGCTGCCTTCCCCGATTTCTGTGGCGGAATTCCTCAGCTATCCTCGACACGTGGGCTTCGGCATCGATCGGCGAGCGCGCTCGCGCAAGGCGCGCGGCGGGATCCGCGTGCTCCTCGGCAAGGCTCCGGACGCGCGCGAGGTCGGTGAGCGCCTGGTCCGCCTGACCCGGCGGATGTTCAAAGGCGGCGTGCTCGACGCGTCCCCGAAGCGCATCACGATCGCGCTCCACCCGGCGGCCCCGCCGATCGTGCTCGTGGTCCTGCCCGATGGCGACCTCGAGGTCCGCGCCGAGACCGCGACCGTCGGGCCCGGCTACCACGCCGAGATCATCGACCAGCTCGCGGGTGTCCTCGAGGAGCTCGAGTTCGCGTGGGACGGCGACGAGCCGGAGCCGCAGGGAGCGATGACGCAGTGGCTCGCGGCCGAGCTCGCCGCCGGGACGCGCCAGCTCGCGATGCCCGCCGACCGCCACTTCCGGATCGACGACGCCGCCGTGCTGACGCCGCTCGGCCCGCGCGACGCCAGCTGGCGCGCCGCGGTGATCGCGGATCCGGCGTGCGGCGCGGATGCCTTCGCGTGGTGGGAGCGCGGGCCGGGCCGCCTCGAGCGCTCACGTGCGTTGCTCGCGATGTGGCACGAGGTGCCGTGGCGCGAGCCGCTCGATCTCGCCGAGCGCGACCTGCTCGAGCGTGTCGATGCCGATCTCACCGCCGCGCGGCGCGCCGATCGCACGCTCGAGCTGCCGTACGCCGACTGGGCGGAGCTCCTCGCGAACCTCGGCGCCGACGACGCGCACGCCGACAAGATCCGCAAGCTCGCGGCCGGCGGGGTCGCCACGATCGGCTATCGCCGCCACGCGCTCGAGATCGAGCTCTCCGGCGGCTGGTCGCTCGAGCTCGGCGGCGCCTTCGTCGGCCACTGGGAAGACGACGGCGCGCGGTGGTGGGCGACCGACGGTGATCGCGTCGTCCAGTTCACGAGCCTGACCGCGGGCGACGAGGCCGACTCCGCCAAGCTGCTCGCCGTCGCGCCCGAGGTCCACCCCGTCGCCGAGCGCCTCGCCGTCGGCGCGCAGCGGGGCCGCGCCGAGATCTACGACGACGACGGCATCCACGTCGTCCACGGCCTGATGGCGTGCGCGCCCGAGATCGCGATCCTGACGTGCAAGGCCACCGTCGCCGACGAGGCGTGGGCCCTCGCGACCTGGCGCAGCCTCCGCCGCAGCTAAGTCCACCGACCGCTCGCAGCACCTGGCCGGTTGCCGACATGCAGAACGCGATGGCGGATCATCCCGCCGGCGCGACTGCAAACCACGCGCATCACCGACGTGCAGGTGCGCCCGGCGTGCGCGATTTGCAGGCGGGGTCGCTCATCACGCCCGCACCCGGCAGCGGTGGACGCGCGTGCAGCGTGCATAGCATGCCGCGCGCCACCGCGCGTGTTGGTACGAACGCTGCATGCCAGAGCGGACCCATGTCACGAGTCTCGATCCACATCGCCTTCGTGCTCGCCGCGAGTCTCGCGGGATGCATGCCCAGGAGCGCGCCCGTGCGTGCGCCGGCTACCGCCCAGGAGCTGACCACCCTCGAGTCGAGCATCAGCATCGCCGAGCAGGAGGGCGCCGCGAACGATCCACGCGCCGCTCAGCACTTGCAAGGTGCGCGCGATCAGCTCGCGCAGTCACGGCAGCTCGCTCAGCAGGGCGATCATGGGCAAGCGCACCGCCTGCGGGAACGCGCCGCGGTCGACGCGGAGCTGGCCGCCGCTCTCGGCCGCGAGCACCGGCTCCGCGCGGAGGCCGAGGCGCAGCAGGCGCAACTCGCGGCCGTCGAGGCGGGTGTAGCGCCACCCTCGCCAGGCAGCACGCCCACCACCACCCCGACGACCACGCAGCCCCGCCCGGAGACCACCCCATGATCCGCGACCACCTGGCTGCCGCATTGTTGATCGTGAGCCTCGGCGCTGGTTGCGGGACCAGCGGCGTCGCCAGCTCCCAGCTCCTCGACGCGCGCAAGGCGTACGCCGAGGCAGCCGCCAGCGAGGCACCGAAGCTCGCGCACAACGAGATGCTCGACGCCAAGCGGGCGCTGAATGCTGCCGAGGCCGCGAACCGCGAGCTCGCGGGCTCGTCGAACGAGCAGCAGCTCGCGTACCTCGCGCAGCGCCGGGCGGAGCTCGCGGTCGCACGCGCCGGAGCAGCCGCGGCGGCGCAAGCGCTCGAGACCTCTCGCGTGGCGTACGCCGCGGCGCTGGAGCGCCAGGGCGCGACGGTGCGCGGCGAGATCAGCGAGCGCGACCAGCAGCTCGCGCGGCGCAACCAGCAGCTCGCGCAACGCGACCAGCAGCTGAACGACCGCACGCAGACGCTACAGCAGAAGGAGGCCGAGCTCGCGCGGCAGGCGGAGGCGCTCCGCGTCGAGCAGGAGGCGCGGGCGCAGCTCGAGCGCGAGCGCGACGCGGCGCTGGCAAAGCTCAAGCAGTTCGCCGCGATCGTGGAGAACGAACGCGGTACGGTCATCACGCTCGGCGGGGCGCTGCTGTTCCGCAGCAACGAGACCTCGCTGCTGGCGACGGCCAAGCAGAAGCTCGATCAGGTCGCGACCGCACTGAAATCGGTCAGCAGCGAACAGAGCCTCGTGGTCGAGGGCCACGCCGACGATCGGGGCGCCGCCGATGCCAACTTGCGGCTGTCGGGCTCGCGCGCCCAGGCGGTGCGCGCCTACCTGGTCTCGCGCGGCGTGCCCGCCGAGCGGATCGTGGCGACCGGCAAGGGCGAGGAGCAGCCGATCGCATCGAATGCGTCCGCCGAGGGCCGCGCGAACAACCGCCGCGTCGAGATCGTGATCAGCCCCGCAAAGGCCGCGACCACGAGCCCGCGCTGACGATCGCGCCGGCGACCCGCGTGCGGAGCACAGCCGCGACCAGCGCTGAACCACGCCCGCGCGCGGCGGGGACCTGATGGCGTGCCGCGCCCGAGGCCGCGATCCTGGCGTGCAAGGCGACGTTCGCCGACGAGGCGTGGGCTTCAAGCCCTCGCGTAACGTCCGCCGCGGTTGAGCGCGCCAGCGCGCCGGAGCGGCTACAGCCGGCGGTCGATCTGCACGAAGGCGAGCGCGCCGATCCCGAGCAACGCGTACGGTCCGACGCGCAAGATCATCATCGGATCGAGGCCGAGATGCACGACGACGGGTGCGATCGCGGTCAGCAGCAGCGCCGCGATGCCGACGACGGCGAGCGTCATCAGGTGGACGCGCTGGTCCCGCTCGTCGGGCTCGCCACCAAACACCCGGGCGGCCGTGCTCGCCTCGGTCGAGCCGCGGCGGACCCGGCGGCGGGCGAGCGCCGCCAGCGCGGCGACCAGGCTGGCCCCGGTGAGCACGCCGGCGGCGGTGTCCCAGGATCCGGACGCGGCGTAGGCTCCGCTGAGCGCGAGCACCAGCGTGATGCCAGCGAGCAGGGCGAGCCGGCGGACGCGGACGACGGTGGAGCGCTGGTCAGGCATCGGCATGGAAGATCTCCTCGATGGACACCCCGAAGAAACGGGCGATGGTGAAGGCGAGCGGCAGCGACGGATCGTAGCGGCCGGTCTCGAGTGAGTTGACGGTCTGGCGCGAGACGCCGAGCTCGGCGGCGAGCGTGGCCTGCGAGAGCGATCGCGCTTCGCGGAGCCGGCGGATCTCGTTCTTCATGCGGGCTCCGGCGGCGCGGACGGCGTCGGCGGCGCGAACAGCAGCGCGCGGAGGTCGACGAGGCTATGCAGCACGATCGGGAGCACCAGGCTGCCCGTCCCGAGATACGCGAGCGTGAAGATCGCGCCGAGGATGCCGGTGGCGACCACGCCAGCGCGGCCCTGATACGTATGCGCGAGCGCGAACAGCACGGCGCACACGGCGACCACGCCGCCGGTCGCGAGGTCGGGCACGAGCGCGGCGAGCACGAGCACGAGCAGGCCGCGATACGTGATCTCCTCGGTGATCCCGGCGGTGATCGAGAGCGCGCTCCACGTCCAGCGCCCGCGTCTCGACGTGGGCAGCATCGCCTGTACCGCTGCCGGCACCAGGCCCTGCGGGCGCCGCCGGCGTTGCGCGATCGTCGCGATGATGGCGCCGATCAGCGTCCCCGCGATCATGCCACCGACGAGGGACCCGGAGCTGCTCGACGCGCGCCACACCCAGGCAGGCTCGCGCAGGCCGAGCTGCTCCAGCCCGACGCCCGGCAGCAGCAGCACCAGCCCGACGGTCGCGATCGCCCACGCCCAGCTCTGCGCCATCCACGAGCGGAAGTGGCGCAGCCGAGCGCGCTCGCCGTCCCGCTCGACATCGACGAGGAACGCCCGGAACTGGCGAGGTCCGAGCCCCGTCGTGGCGATCACGAGCGCGGCAGCGAGCAGGGTCAGGACGACGAGCGACACGATCGGCGGCGTGGTTGGCAGGTCCTGCATCGTGTCAAGCATGCTTGACATGAGGGTGGCGGCTGTCAAGGGTGCTTGACGTCATGGGCCGGTCGCGTCGCCGGGTCAGGAGGACGGATCCAGCAGTGTACCGTCGCACGCATGGACTCGTTCTTACTGCTGCAGGCGCTCGGCCCGGTGATGGGCATCGCGTCGATGCTGGTGGCCGCGCTCGTGATCGCGCCGGTCCTCCTCTACGTGATCGCGCGCTGGCGCGCGCACCGCGACGCCGTGCCCGACACCCAGCTCGGGATGAAGTTCGCGCTCCACTACTTCGCGATCAGCGCGTTCCAGCTCGGGCTCGCCGGCGCCGCGCTGCTGATCTACCTGCTGATCAGCCCGGGCATCGACAAGGGTCACGGGTACCGCGTCGCATTCGGATTGCTGCTGCCGGCCGCGCTCGTGCTCTCCGTGCACCTCGGGCTGCTGCGCCGCACGAACGACGAGCACCAGCCCGGTGTGCGCCGGCTGTTCCTCGGCTACAACTTGCTCGTCACCGGCGTCATCGCGTTCCTCGCGCTCATCGTCGGGTTCCAGGCGCTGTTCGCGAAGCGCAGCACGAGCGGCCTTGGCCACCTCGCCGCCGCCATGGTCATCGTCTACGGCGGCGCGTGGGCCGCGATCGGCTGGAAGTTCGGCCAGCTCGTGCTCGGCGGCCGCGGCTTCGGATCGTCGACGCACGGCGATCCACCTGGGAACATCGTGATGCCACCGGGCGCGCCGACCCCCGCAGCGCAGGTCGGGCTGCCGGCGCTCGGCGGTGGCTCGTATCCGCCGCTCGAGGGCTGATCGCGGTGGCGCGCGAGGGCCACTGCTGGTCCGTCAAGGTCGTTCGTGCACGTGCCACGGTCCGGACCCGTGCACGACGTCGGAGAGCGCGAACTCACCAGCCTGCTAAGGCGACAGCTGCGCGGGCTCGATCACGCTCGGGATGAACCTGCGATCGACGAGCTGATCGAGATCGATCTCGCGCTTCAGGATCCCGGCCTTGAGCGCGTACTTCATGATCTGCTGCAGATCGTCGTCGGTCGGCGTGAGGTGGCGATAGCTCACGCGGTCGGCCGGCTGGGTCAGCACGAACTCGAGCAGCTTCTGATCCTGGCGGAAGTACGGCGCCGCGACCTTCGCGGCCGCGAGGCGGTTGCGCTCGGCCCACTCGCCGCTCTCGGCGATCCCGCGGACGAGATCCCGCACGACCTCGGGCTGCTCGTCGATCAGCTCCTGGCGCACGACGAGCACGCACGACACGAAGCGCGGCCAGATGTCCTTCGCATGGTAGAGCACGCGGCCGGTGCCCGCGAGCTCGGCCTTCGCCGCGTGGGGCTCCCCGACGAAGTAGGCGTCGATCGCGCCCGCCGCGAGCGCCGCGGACATGTCGGGCGGCGCCATGTCGACGAAGTTGATCTCGTCGGGGTTCATGCCCTCGTCGTCCATCAGCTTCGTGATCACGAGGTACTGATTCGAGAACCGGCTCGGCCGCGCGAACGTCTTGCCGCGGAGGTCTCGCAGCGACGTCGCGGTCGACTGCTTGGCCACCATCACCGTCGAGCCATCCCGGTGCCCGAGGTAGACGATCTTGATCGGCACGCCCTGCTCGCGGAGCACCATCGCGAGCGGGGCGAGCAGGAACGTGGCCTCGAGCTTGCGCACCTTGAGCGCCTCGACGACGGTCGCGAAGTCGGTGAACCGCTGCGACAGGAAGCGCGTCGAGGTGGTCGTCGACTTCGTGGCGTAGTCGGTGACCGGGCAGGTCAGGTGGCAGGTCACCGGGAGGAAGCCGACGCCGAGCTCGGACGCCGCCGCGTCGCGCACGCGCCACGGCTTCCTGTGCAGCACGGTCAGCACCGTCAGCACGGCGACCGTGATCGCGAGGAGGCGGGTGCGGGTCGTCATCACAGGCCGAGCTCGTCCATGATGGCCTGCTCGGCCTCCGCGACGCCAGGGGCCGCGGG
>JALZOI010000434.1 GCA_030857245.1 Myxococcota bacterium | reverse complement strand
GCGCGGGGCCTCGGGGGCGAGCGGCGCGGGCGCCGGGGGCCGTGCGATCGCGATCGGGCCGGTCTGCCGGCGCGGCGCGGTGAGCAGCGACTCCGCCGGTGACGAGTCGCTGTGCGCGATCATCACCGGGATCGCGCCCGTGCTGATCGAGCGCACGCCGGTGTCGATCAGATCGCTGCGGCGCGCGGCCTCGACATCGGCGGGCATCGGCATGCCGGTCTCGGGCAGCCCGAGCTGCTTGCGACGCTCGAGCATCTTCAGGATGAGGTCGCGACTCTCTCGCGTCACCCGCATCAGCTCGATCGCCATGCCGAAGGTCGCCCGCGGATTCTCGGGGTCCGGCTCGCGCACGGCCTTGACGCGGCCGAGCCCGACGAGCACGGGCGTGTCGTTCGCGAGCCGGAGCTCGAACTTGATCTCGGCGCCAAGCGGCTGCAGTGACCTGGTCGGCAGGAACAACCCCGTCTTGCCGACGTTGGGCGCGAACCGTTGCACCATCGCCTCGACATCGTCGTAGCGGAGCTTGATGCGGAGCACGACCGGCCCGGGTCGCGCCCCGCTTGGTTCGTCGGGCGCCATGGCTGAGAGGTCCGTCGCCGGACCGTCCGCCGAGTATCCCGCCCCGAGAGCGTCAGGGTCAAACAACGTCCCGGCCGACCGTCGGGGCCCCCGTCTTTCTTTGCTGCGTCCGCACGCGAGGCGCGGGGTTAAGGCCACCGCCGGTGTCCTGTCGGCGAATCTCGCGCCGGCCCCCGAGTGTCCGGTTCTGGGATCGCGGTTCCCAGCACCGCACACGCGCGCTCGGGGGCTCGTCCACGATCTCGGGCACTTGCGATGGCATCGGTCGTGCTGCTCGGCAGCGTCATGGGCTCGCTCTGGATGGACCTCCGCTACGCGCTCCGCATGATGCGAAGAGCGCCGGGGCTGACGGCCATCCTCGCGATCACCCTCGCCCTCGGCATCGGTGCCAGCACCACGATCTTCAGCGTCGTCAACTCGGTCGTCCTCCAGCCGCTCCCCTACCAGCAGCCCGACCGCCTGATCCGGATCTTCACCGAGGCGCACGGCATCGGCCTCGAGGAGTTCCCCCTCTCGGTCCCCGAGTTCGCGGATCTCGAGCGCGACTGCCGGAGCTGCGAGGCCGTCGGCGCCTGGACGCGCGGCACCGCCTCGCTGTCCGGGGGCGAGCGCCCGATGCGGGTCGACGCGACGTTCGCCACGCATCCGCTGCTGCCCACGCTCGGGGTCAAGCCGCTGCTCGGCCGCTACTTCGATGCGAGCGAGGATCGCCCCGGCGATCCCACGGTCATCATCCTCGGCCACGGCGTGTGGAAGCGCGCCTTCAACGGCGATCCCGACATCCTCGGCCGCACGATCCACATGGACGCCATCCCGGTGACCGTGATCGGCGTGATGCCGCCCGGCTTCGACTTCATCGACCGCTCGGAGGCGTGGCTCCCCGCGAACCTCGACTACGGCAAGCAACATCGCGCGAGCCACAACTGGCACGCCGTCGTCCGGCTCGCGCCCGGGGCCTCGCTCACGGCCTTCCAGCAGGAGCTGCTCGCGCTGCGGGCGGCGTGGGCCCAGACCGCCACCACGTCGCCGTCCGCCACCGGCAACCAGCCACACACGATCGACGACGATCATCCGATGGTCGCGGTGCCGTTCCAGGCGAACCTGATCGGGTCGCTCGCGAAGACGCTGTGGTTGCTCCAGGCCGCCGTGCTGTTCGTGTTGCTGATCTCGATCGTCAACGTCGCGAACCTCTTGCTGGCCCGCGCCGAGACGCGCAACCGCGAGGTCGCGGTCCGCCACGCGCTCGGGGCGAACCGCCGCCGCCTGATCCGGCAGTTCGTCACCGAGAGCGTGCTGCTCGGCATCCTCGGCGGTGGGCTCGGGATCCTCGTCGCCGTGTGGGCGGTCGACGGCGTCACCGCCCTGATCCCGCGCTCGGCGCCGCGCGCGAGCGAGATCGCGCTCGACGGCACCGCCGTGGTGTTCGCGGTCGGGCTCTCGCTGTTCGCCTCGCTGCTGTTCGGGATGGCGCCGATCCTCCACGCCAAGAAGTTCGATCTGCACAGCGCGCTGAAGAACGGCTCGAACCGGATGACCGGCTCGAAGGCACAGCTCCGCGCCCGCCGCGCCCTCGTGATCATCGAGATCGCGCTCGCGGTCGTCCTCGTCGTCGGCTGCACGGTGATGGTGCGGAGCTTCGTGCGGCTGCAGCAGGTCAACCTGGGCTTCGACCCCGACAACGTGCTGACGTTCGGGATCGAGCTCCCGGTGAAGGCGTATCCGGGCACGATGCCCGATCCCTGGTTCCGCCGCCTCGAGGATCGGCTGCGCGCCCTGCCCGGCGTCACCGGCGCGACCCTGCTGTGGGGCCTGCCGCCCACTCGCAAGAACAACGCGAACGACTTCAGCATCCCGGGCCGCCCCCCGGTGCCCAGCAAGCCGCTCAGCATCGACTACTGGCAGTTCGTCGGCACCACCGCGTTCGAGACGCTCGGCGCCCGGATCGTCCGGGGGCGCGGGATCGAGGCGCGCGACACCGCCGAGACGCCGCTCGTGCTCGTCGTCAACGAGGCGTTCGCGAAGAAGTTCTTCCCCGGCGTGGACGCGGTCGGCCAGCAGATCCACGTCTACGACCAGCGCACGCTGCAGACCATCGTCGGCGTCGTCGCCGACCTCAAGCAAGGCGGCGTCGACCAGCCGGCTGGCACCGAGGTGTTCATCCCGCTCTACCAGTGGGCGCCGATCTCGCAGGACAACGCGTCGAACAACTCGATGAACGTGTTCCTGCGGACCGACGGCGAGCCCCGCGAGCTGCTGCCGTCGGTGCAGCGCATCGTCAAGGATCTCGATCCGACGATCCCGCTGTTCCAGGTGCGGACGATGGACGAGGTGATGTGGGAAGCCGTCGCCCGCCCCCGCTTCCTGACGTTCCTGCTGACGTGCTTCGCGGCGCTCGCGCTGCTGCTCGCGGCCGTCGGGATCTACGGCGTCATGGCTCACACGGTCGCGCAGCGCACCCACGAGATCGGGCTGCGCGTCGCGCTCGGCGCCCAGCCACGCCAGGTGCGCGCGATGGTCCTTCGCCAGGCCGCGATCCTCGTCGCGATCGGCGTCACCGTCGGCCTCGGCTCCGCGGTGCTCCTCGAGCAGCTCGTGGGCGCGGAGCTGCGGAGCTTGTTCTACGGCGGCCAGCTCTCGCAGCCCGTGCTGCTCGGCACGGTCGCTCTCGCAGTCACCCTGGCCGCGCTGCTCGCGACCTGGATCCCGGTGCGGCGCGCGACGCGCATCCAGCCCACGGTCGCCCTGCGAAGTGAATGATGAAGGACTCCCTCTCCACCATCGGGCTCGACCTCCGCTACGCGGTGCGGATGATGATCAAGTCACCCGGCTTGACGTCAGTCCTGGTCGTCACGCTCGCGCTCGGCATCGGCGCGAGCACGACGATCTTCAGCGTCGTCAGCTCGGTGATCCTGCGGCCGCTGCCGTTCCACGAGCCCGACCGGCTGGTCCGCATCTACACGGGGTTCGACAACGGGCAGGTCCAGCTCCGCGAGTTCCCGCTGTCGCCGCCCGAGTACAAGGACCTCGCCGACGGCTGCCGGACCTGCCAGAGCGTCGCGGCCTGGGCGCGCGGCACCGCGTCGCTGTCGGGCGGCGAGCGCCCGACCCGGATCGACGCGACGTTCGCGACGCACACGCTGCTGCCGATGCTCGGCGTCCAGCCGCTGCTCGGCCGGTTCTTCGACGCCAGCGAGGACGTCCCGGGTGACTACACGGTGATCCTCCTCGGCTACGACGTCTGGCAGCGAGCGTTCGACGGCGACCCCGCCATCATCGGGCGCACGATCCGCATGGATGCGATGCCGGTCACCGTGATCGGCGTGATGCCGAAGGGCTTCGACTTCATCGACCGCGCCGAGGCGTGGATGCCGCTCAACGTCGACTACACGAAGGCGAACCGCGGCGGTCACTACATCAGCACGCTGGTCCGGCTCGCCCCGGGCGCCACGCTCGCGCAGTTCCAGGACGAGCTGGTCGCGCTGAGCGCGGCGTGGGCGCGCGAGGCCGGCGTGCCGCCCGGCCCGGTGACGAAGCCGCCGCCGCGCCACACGATCCACGAGAAGCACACGATGACGGCCGTGCCGTTCCACGCCAACCTGATCGGCTCGATGGCGAAGACGCTGTGGCTGCTCCAGGCCGCGGTGCTGCTCGTGCTGCTGATCTCGATCGTGAACGTCGCGAACCTCCTGCTCGCGCGCGCCGAGACCCGCAACCGCGAGGTGGCCGTCCGCCACGCGCTCGGCGCGAGCCGCCGCCGGCTGGTCCGCCAGTTCGTCACCGAGAGCGTGCTGCTCGCCCTGCTCGGTGGCGGGCTCGGCATCCTCGTCGCGGTGTGGGCGATCGACGGCGTCACCACGTTGATCCCGAAAGCGGCGCCCCGCGCGAGCGAGATCACGCTCGACGGCACGGCGGTGCTGTTCGCGGTCGGCTGCTCGATGTTCGCGTCGCTGCTGTTCGGCCTCGCGCCGATCCTCCACGCCCGCAAGACCGATCTCCATGGCGCGCTGAAGGACGGCGCGAACCGGATGACGAGCTCCAAGGCGCGGCTCCGCGTGCGGCGCGTCCTCGTGATCGTCGAGATCGCGCTCGCGGTCGTGCTCGTCGTCGCGTGCACCGTGATGGTGCGGAGCTTCCTCCGGCTCCAGCAGGTCGAGCTCGGGTTCAACCCCGACCGGCTGCTGACGTTCGGGCTCGAGCTGCCGGTCAAGACCTATCCCGGCACCACCGCCGACGCGAGCTGGCACCGCCTCGAGGAGCGGATCCGCGCGCTGCCCGGCGTCGAGAATGCGACGCTGCTGAGCGGGCTGCCGCCGCAGCGGCTGCTCAACGCGAACGGCATCGACATCGTGGGCCGCCCCGACGATCCCTCGGACCCGTGCTGCAACGTCGACTACTGGCAGATGGTCGGCACCAACGCGTTCGAGACGCTCGGCGCGCGCATCGTCCGCGGCCGCGGGATCCTCGCGAGTGACGTGCCCGAGTCGCCCCAGGTCGCCGTCATCAACGAGGCGTTCGCGGCGAAGTTCTTCCCGGGTCAAGACCCGATCGGCAGGGAGATCATCGTCGCCGAGCGCGACGAGCCGGAGATCTCGCCGAAGCAGACCGTCGTCGGCGTGGTCGCCGACATCAAGCAGGGCGGCGTCGACCAGCCCGCCGGCACCGAGGTCTTCATCCCGGTCTACCAGTGGTCGGCGATCAACGGCCAGCAGGAGGCGCAGCCCATGATGAACATCCTGGTCCGCGCGAAGGGCGATCCGCGCGAGCTGATCCCGTACCTCCAGCGCGTGCTCGCAGACCTCGATCCGACGCTGCCGATGTTCCAGACCCGCACGATGAATGACGTGATGTGGGAGGCGGTCGCGCGCCCTCGCTTCCTGACGTTCCTGCTCGGCTGCTTCGCCGGCATCGCCCTGCTGCTCGCGGCCGTCGGCATCTACGGCGTGATGGCGCATACGGTCTCGCAGCGCACCCACGAGATCGGCCTGCGCGTCGCGCTCGGCGCCCGGCCGCGCCAGGTCCGCGCGATGGTGCTCCGCCAGGCCGGCTTCCTCGTGGTGGTCGGCGTCGCCATCGGGCTCGCCGCCGCGGTGCTGCTCGAGCAGCTCGTCGGCACCTCGCTGCGCGCGCTGTTCTACGGCGGCGAGCTCTCGCAGCCGGTGATGCTCGGCGCGGTCGCACTCGCGGTCACCGTCACCGCGCTGCTGGCCACCTGGATCCCGGTACACCGCGCGACCAAGGTGCAGCCCACCGTAGCCCTGCGGAGCGAATGATGAAGCACTTCCTCGGCGCCCTCTGGCTCGATCTCCGCTACGCGCTGCGGATGATGACGAGGTCGCCGGGCCTCACCACGGTCCTCGTCCTCACGCTCGCCCTCGGCATCGGTGCCAGCACGACGATCTTCAGCGTCGTCAACTCCGTGATCCTGCGCCCCCTGCCCTACCAGCAGCCGGACCGGCTGGTCCGCATCTACACCGAGTTCCACAGCGAGTCGCCGCTGCTGAAGTTCTGGATGTCCAACCCGGAGTACGACGACCTCCGCCAGGCGTGTCGGACGTGCGAGACGATCGGCGCGTGGTCGCGCGGCTCGGCGGTGATCTCCGGTGGTGAGCGACCCGTCCGCGTCGATGCCGCGTACACCACGGCGTCGCTCCCCGTCGTGCTCGGCGTCCAGCCGATGCTCGGGCGGTGGTACGACGAGCAGGAGGATCTCCCCGGCGACCCGACGGTGATCGTGCTCGGCCACGACGTCTGGCAGCGCGCGTTCGCGGGCGACCGCAACATCATCGGCCAGACTGTTGCGGAGCGCGCCTGATGATGGCGAACGCGGCCGGGTGAGCGATGGACATCAACGAGGGCGCGTTGCCCACGTCAGCGCGATGGACCTCGCGGCGTGACGCGGGAGGCGCAGCGTCGGTGATG
>JALZOI010000433.1 GCA_030857245.1 Myxococcota bacterium | reverse complement strand
GACTCGCTGATCACGCCGCCCGAGCCGCCGGCGAGCGACTTCGGCCGCCGCGTCAGCCGGCTGCTGCTGCTGCGCACGATCGTCGTCAGCGTCGTGCTCGGGCTCTCCCTCTGGCTGTTCACGGCGAGCGCCCAGCCGGCCCGCGGTGCGGTCTGGCTGCAGTCCGGGATCATCGCGCTGACGTACCTGTCGTCGATCGTGTTCGGCGTGCTGCTGCGGATCGGCGTGCCGCCGCGCCAGGTCGCACGGCCGATGCAGGCCGCCGACCTCACCGTGACGTCGCTGCTCGTGTTCGTCACCGGCGGCGCGCTCAGCCCGTACACGTTCCTCTACGCCCTCTCGATCGTCGCCGCCGGCGCGCTGTCCTATCGGCGCGGCGCGGTCGTGGTGACCGTCGCGTCGCTCGGGGCGCTCGTCATCGTCGCGCTGCTCGCGTGGAGCCGCGCCATCCAGGTGCCGATGGCGGTCCGGCCGTGGGAGCAGGCGGGCGCCGATCTCGGGCGCACGCTCGGCATCCACCTCGCGGCGCTGATCGGCGTCGGCGCGCTCGCCTTCATCTTCGGAGATCAGCTGCAGAAGGGCGTGGAGACGCTCGCGACCACGCGCAAGGCGGCCGCGGATCTGTTCACGCTGCACCAGGACATCGTGCGCTCGCTGGCGTCGGGGCTGATCACGATCGCCCCCGATGGCACCGTGCTCACCGCGAACGCGGCCTCGTGCGACATCCTCGGGATCCCGGTCGGTCAGCTCACCGGCCGTTCCATCGAGGAGGGCATGCCAGGCCTGTCCGCGATGCTCGCGGCATCGAAGGGCGAGCTCCGGCGCGCCGACCTGGTGATCGACGACGAGCTCGCCGTCGGCGTCACCGTGTCTCCGCTGCGCGACGTCCGCGATCAGGTGATCGGCCGGATCATCAACTTCTCGGATCTCACGGAGCTGCGCCGCCTCGAGCTTCACATCCGGCGCGCCGAGCGGCTCGCCACGGTTGGCCACCTCGCCGCGGGCATCGCACACGAGATCCGCAACCCACTCGCAGCGATCTCCGGTTCGATCGAGCTGCTGCGCTCCATGCCGCAGGCCTCGGAGGACGATCGCGCCCTGATGACGATCGTCAATCGCGAGGTCCAGCGGCTGAACGTGCTGATCGGCGATCTGCTCGACTACGCGAATCCGCGCCCGAACCAGCCGGTCGACTTCGATCTCGGCATCCTCGTCCGCGAGACGCTGCAGGTCGCGCGGGCCGACCAGGCCTTCGCGGACATCGAGCCGATCGAGGAGATCGAGCCGCCCCTGGCGGTCTCCGCTGACCCGGCGAAGATCCGGCAGGTGGTGTGGAACCTGCTGCGCAATGCCGCCGACGCCGCCGCCGCGGGCGGCAAGCACGTGCGGGTCGGCGCGCGCGCGGGCGAGCACGATGACGTCTTGATCACGGTCGCTGACGACGGCCCCGGCATCCCCGCCGATCAGCTCGGCCGGATCTTCGATCCGTTCTTCACGACGAAGCGCAAAGGCACCGGCCTCGGCCTCGCGACCTGCCACTCGATCATCGCGGAGCATGGCGGTCGGATCGACGTCGCGAGCACCGTCGGGCAGGGCACCACGATGGTGGTCACCCTCCCGCGGACCACCCCCGCGACGCGGGTGTAGGCTAGCGCCGGTGAACTGCCCGATCTGCGCACAGGTCCTCGAGGGAGGAGAGCTCGTGATGGTGTGCGACGGCTGTCACAAGTCGCTCGGAGGCGGCCTCTCCGTCGGTGCGACGGCGGAGTTCCGGGTGCCGAGCCCCGAGCTGCTCGCCGCCGCGCACCAGACGCAGCACACCGGCGAGCACCCGCACGCGACCAACGTCTGCGCGTGGTGCGGCAAGCTCGAGGCGCAGGTCAAGAAGCTGCTCGGCCGCGGCGGCGTCGCCCTCTGCGACGAGTGCGTCTCGCTGTGCTGCGACATCCTCGACGCCGAGCTCGGCGACACCTGGCGCTAGCGGGCAGGAGAGGATTGGCCGCCAAGGCCGCCAAGGGACGCCAAGGGATATTTCTAGAGGAGCGGCTCGGGGAACGCTCGCGCCACGCGTTGGAAATGATCCTTGGCGCCCTTGGCGGCCTTCGCGGCTAATCTGCCGGGCACACGCCCTGCCCTACGACGCGTGCAGGCGGGCTCGCTCGCGGTAGTCGGCGGCGTAGTCGGCGTGGCCCTTGTGGTCCCAGGCGGCGGCGAGGTCGCGGCAGCGCTCGGCTTCGAGGCGAGGTGAGAGCTCGCCGCCCGCGCGCATGGACTCGAAGACGCTGATCGCCTCGTCGATGCGGCCGGCGGCGAGGAGCGCGCGCGCGCGCGTGTGCTGGATCGCGGGGACGTCGGGGCGCAGCGAGGTCGCTTCCTCGACCCAGCCCAGCGCGGTGGCGGCGTCGCGCCCGGTGTCGAGTGCGACGCACGCGCGGTTGTTGAGCCAGACCACGCGCTCGGTGGTGTCGAGGACGGCGGGGTCGATCGTCGCGAGCAGGGCCTCGGCGGCAGCTGGCCGGCCCGCGGCGACGTCGCAGCCGGCGCGTGACAGCAGCGCGGCGCGGTCCCGCCGCGCCGTGAACGAGATGGCGCCGATGAAGCGGTAGCGGCGGGCGGCCTTCGCGTAGCGGCCCGCCTCGAACGCGCGGTGGGCGGCGCGGGGCAGCAGGATCAGCAGCCAGATCGTGGCCAGCATCCCGAGCAGCACGCCGATGCTGGCCCAGCCGCGGCCGAACATCGAGCGCAGCAGGATCGGCGCGGCGACGCAGCCGAGCCCCCAGCCGGCCAGGCGGCCGATGTGGTGTGCTGCCACCAGCCCAGCATACCGCGCCCGCCGCCGATCGGCGCCGGGCACCCTCGGGGACCTCGGGGACCGGCGGCGCCCCTCGCCCGGGGTTTTCGATCCTGCTCCGCGCGGTCCGTGGTAAGGAGCGTGCGATGTCGGACCTTCTCGTCCCGCTCGGCAAACGCCCGGCAGGGGTGCGGCCGCGACCCGTCCCGGCCGTCGGTGCACCGCGCGTGTACGTCGAGACGTATGGCTGCCAGATGAACGTCGCGGACAGCGACCTGCTCGGCAGCGTGCTCGCGGATGCCGGCTACGCGACCGCGGCTCGCGCGGAGGACGCCGACGTCATCGTGGTCAACACGTGCGCCGTGCGCGAGAAGGCGGAGGAGCGGGTGATCGCGCGAGCCAGCGAGCTCGGCGCGCTCAAGCGCAAGCGCCCGGGGACCGTGCTCGCGATCGTCGGCTGCATGGCCGAGCACCTCAAGGAGGGCCTCGCCGACCGCGCGCCGTCGGTCGACGTGATCGCCGGTCCCGACAGCTACCGCCGGATGCCCGACCTGCTCGCCGCCGCGCGCGCCGAGGCCCGCGACCACGCGCACCCGCTCGTCGACGTGAAGCTCGACAAGGCGGAGACCTACGAAGGCCTCTCGGGCGCGGCGGGCGGCGACGGCGTGTCGGGGTTCGTCACGATCCAGCGCGGCTGCGACAAGTTCTGCACGTTCTGCGTCGTGCCGTTCACGCGCGGCCGCGAGCGTGGCACGTCGCCTCGCGAGGTCCTGCGGCAGGTCCGCGAGCTCGCAGAGGCTGGGTTCCGCGAGGTCACGCTGCTCGGCCAGACCGTGAACTCGTACGTCTGGGACGACGTCACGTTCGCGCAGCTGCTGCGCTCGGTCGCGCGCGTCGACGGCATCGAGCGCATCCGGTTCACGTCGCCGTACCCGGTCGACTTCACCGCGGACGTGATCGCGGCGATCGCCGAGGAGCCGAAGATCTGCAAGTACGTGCACCTGCCCGTGCAGTCGGGCTCGGATGTCGTGCTCGAGCGGATGCGGCGGGGCTACACCGTCGCCGACTACCACGCGATCGTGGCGGCGCTGCGGGCGGCGGTCCCCGACATCGCGCTGTCGACCGACATCCTCAGCGGCTTCTCGGGCGAGACCGACGCGGATCACCAGGCGACGCTCGCGCTGATGCGCGAGGTGCGGTTCGACAGCGCCTTCATGTTCACGTACTCCGAGCGCGACCTCACGTTCGCGGCGAAGAAGCTGCCCGACGACGTCGGCGAGCCCGTCAAGAAGCGCCGGCTCACCGAGATCATCGCGCTCCAGGAGACGATCAGCGCGAGCGTGTTCGCCGCGCAGGTCGGCCGCCGCGAGCGCGTCCTCGTGCACGGGCCGAGCAAGCGCGATCCGGCGCAGCTGATCGGGCGCACCGATGGCTTCAAGAGCGTGATCCTGCCAGCGGGCGTCGGCGCGGTCGGCGAGCTCGTCGACGTCACGATCGCGCGAGCGACGATGGCGACGCTGTTCGCGACCTGATCAGTGCAGCAGCGGTTCGCCGTCGCGGTTGGCCGCGGCAGCGGCATCGCGGAGCGGATGGTGCGGCAGCCGCATCGTGAACGTCGCACCGCCACCGGGGGTGTCGTCGACCGAGATCGTACCGCTGTGCGCCTCGATGATCCGGCGCACCACCCACAGCCCGAGCCCGACGCCCGGCGCGGCATCGCGTGACCGACCGACCCGGCGAAACGGCTCGAACAGCTGCTGCTTGTCGGCGTCGTTGATGCCGAGCCCGTGATCGATGACGCGCAGCACCGCGACCCCGCTCTCGGTGGTGACCTCGAGCTCGACGCTGGTCTCGCCCGGCGAGTACTTGATCGCGTTCGACACCAGATTCGAGATCACCTGCTCGAGCCGCTGCCCATCGCAGTGGATGCCGACCGGTTCGTCGGAGAGCCGCAGCGTGAGCTGATGCCGCGCGGTCGAGTCGCGGCGGAGAGCGGCGACCGCGTTCACCAGCGTCCGGAGATCCTCGTCGCGGACGTCGAGGTCGAGCTCGCCGGCATCGAACCGCGCCAT
The DNA here is from genome assembly GCA_030857245.1 of Myxococcota bacterium. Classification (GTDB taxonomy): domain Bacteria; phylum Myxococcota_A; class Polyangia; order Haliangiales; family Haliangiaceae; genus JABFXX01. Next base: position 1,646 of record JALZOI010000433.1, on the reverse strand, counting down.
GTCGAGGAGGTCGCCGACCATCCGCTCGAGCCGCGTGACCTGGCGCTTCACGACCGCCACGCTCCGATCGACCTGTGGCGGCGTCGCGTTGACCGCGAGCACGTCGACGGACATCGACACGGCCGACAGCGGATCCCGCAGGTCGTGCGCGATGCCCCCGAGGAACGCCATCTGGGCCTGCCGCTGCGCCGCGATCGCGGCCGCCATCTCGTTGAACCGTGCACTCATCTCGCGGAGCTCGCTCGGGCCGACCACGGCGGCACGCGCGTCGCGCTCGCCGGCGCCGAACCGTCGCATCACCTCGGCGAGCTCGAACACCGGCCGGAACGCGCGACGCTTGAGCCACAGCAGCAGGACGGCGGTCAGCACGATCAGCAAGCTGCCGGTGGTGAGCCCGAGCACCGTGGCCGCGGTGTTCCAGCGCGCGGCGTGATCGTGCGCGGCGCGCGCCTGGGCCACGTTCGTGGCGACCAGCTCTTCGATGGCGGTGTAGGCCCGTGCCTGCGCCCGATCGACGTCGGCACTGTCCGGCCCGGCGGTCTGCATCGCGGTCAGGTAGCTCTCGACGGAGTCGCGGACCTCGCTCAGCATGCGCTGCTCGGTGCGCGTGCTGACGTGCGGGCGCAGCTCCTCGATGGTCCGTTGCACTTGAGCTTCGAGGTCGCGCCGCACCACGACATCGCGGGTACGGCCGTGCAGCAGCACGTCGACCTCGGCCTCCGAGGAGAGCCGGATGCTCTCGACGGCGTCCGCCAGCGTGCGCGTCGATTGGTCGAGCAGCGAGGTCAGCAGCACGAGCGACACCGTCGCGATCAGCGCCAGCGACGCGACGATGACCGTCACGGTCGCGAGGGTGCGCTGGAGGCTGGGCGCGCTACGACTCATGCCGCGGCAAGTCTAGCGAGCGCGGCCCGCGATGCCAGCCCCGGGTGGGTCGTTCTCGCACGCTGACCACTCCCGCCGGTCACCTGCGGTGGTCGTCCGCGCCGTGATCATGGCGCGCGGAGGCGGTCGATCACCTGCCGCGCGACGCGGCGCGAGCCGAGCAGCGCGACGTGACCGAGGTCATCGTACATGATGATCTCGGCGCCGGGGAGCGCGGCCTGGCGGGCGCCGGGCACGAGGGCATCGGCGCGGGACCAGATCACGGTCAGCCGCGTGTGCTGGAGCGGTGGCGCCGCGGTCAGTCGCTGCACGAGCTTCGAGCCGAGCAGCAGCTCGCGGGTCGGATGGCCGACGCCGAGTGCCGAGACATCGGTGCCGCCGTGCGGCGAGCCCAGCGTGACGAGGTTCTTGACCACGGCATCGCCGCCGGCCAGCGTGACGTAGTAGCGCGCGACCACGCCGCCCATCGAGTGCCCGACGATGTCGACCTCGGTCGCGCCGGTCGCCGCGCGCACCTCGTCGACGAACCAGCCGAGCTGCCGCGCCCCGGCGGCGATCCGGCCGAGCGTCCAGTACTCGAAGCCGAAGATCGGACCGAGCCCGGCGCGGCGCAGCCGGTACGCGAGCGGCAGGTAGTTGGCGCGGTTCATCGCGTAGCCGTGGAGCACGATGACCGGGCGAGGGCCGCGCGTGCGCGAGCCCGGGAGGGCGAGGAACCCGGCCGGCCGCACGGCCGACAGCGCGGCCGACACCGCCCACTC
>JALZOI010000432.1 GCA_030857245.1 Myxococcota bacterium | reverse complement strand
ACCGGTGCGGCGTTCCACGGGGCCCGCCGCGACGTGGCGTACGCGGTGCGGACGGTCGCGAGCCGCGCAGCCTCGCCGAGCTGATCGGCGGCGCACACGATCTCGCGCGGTCCGATCCGCACGAGCTCGTCGATCACGGCGGCGAGCGGCAGCTCGGTGGCGGCGAGCTCGCCGGTGGTGACGTCGAGGTACGCGAGGCCGCACGCGTCCTCGCGCTTGCCCGCGGGCACGAGCGCGACCACGTAGCGCGGCAGCTTCGGCTCGAGCACCTCGTCGTCGAGGGTGATCCCCGGCGTGACGATGCGGACGACCTCGCGCTTGACGAGGCCTTTCGCCCCACCCGCGCGCCTGCGCGCGGGATCGATGATCGACGGGTCCTCGGTCTGCTCGCACATCACGACGGTGTGCCCGAGCTCCGTCAGCTTCGCGACGTAGCTGCGCGCGGCGTGGTGCGGGACGCCGCACATCGGCACCGCGTCGTCCTTGCCCTTGTCGCGCGTCGTCAGCGTGAGGTCGAGGAGCCGCGACGCGATCACCGCGTCCTCGAAAAACATCTCGTAGAAGTCCCCGAGCCGGAAGAAGATGATCGCGTCCGGGTACCGGTCCTTGACGTCCAGGTACTGACGCATCAACGGCGTATCGGCGGGACTCCGCGTGGCCACGCGCATGGCTAGCACGCGGGTCCGACAGCCGTGTATATGGTGGTTCGTGGTGCAGCGATGAGCGTCTCTCGTCGGACCGGTCGGGCCCTGGGTCGGGCCCTGGCCACGGCGGTGCTGCTTGGCGCCTGCAACGTCGCGCTCGGGCTCGAGGAGACCTCCGTCCCGCCGCCGCCACCGCCGGACGAGGATGCCGATGGCGTGCCCGACGAGCTCGACAACTGCCCGCGCGTCGACAACCCCGACCAGGCGAACGGCGACGGCGACGCGTTCGGCGATGCGTGCGATCTCTGCGCCGGTCACGCAACGGAGCTCAACCACGACGAGGACGGTGACCTCCGAGGCGATGACTGCGATGTGTGTCCGACGGTCGCGGACTTTCAGCAAGACGAGGACGGCGACGGGATCGGGGACTACTGCGGCTACCTCAGCGAGGGCCCCGTCGCGCTGATCGGGTTCGATCCGTTCGTCACCGTCACTGCGAGCTGGGTGACCACGGGCGTGCGCTGGCTGGCGCGGGGCGACACGATCGCACCTGCCACGGCGCTCTCTGCGACTGACCCGGGCCTGCAGAACCACGATCTCTCCGTACCGCCCGAAGGCTGGACGCTGACGCTCGCGGTGATCACCACGCAGCCGTGGGTGACCGGCGATCGGTTCGGCGTCGGTCTCGTCGATGACGAGGGGCGCTTGGCGGCCCGCTGCCAGGTGGTGTGCGATGCCGGCTGCTACCTGGAGATCGACCATGGCGGGACGCGGATCGCCCGGTACCTGCTCGGCGGCGCGGAGCCGATCGTGAACTTCCAGTTCTCGTCCCGCGCCAGCCCGACCACGGCGGGCAGCCGCCACATCGCGTGCGGGTTCACGGGCCTGAGCACGATCGGCCAGTACAGGCTCCAGGTGCCCGCCCTGCCCGTCGGTGGCGCGCCCGTCGTCTACGGCTCGCCCTCGATCCAGCTGGCCTCGTTCATCGCGTACGGCGGCTCGTGACGAATCAGCCGCTGAGGTCGCGCTCGTCGAGCGTGAACCCCGGCAGCGTGTGGACGCCGGCGCCGAGGTTGGCCCGCGCATCGAATGGTTGCGTCGTGCCCTCGCGCCACTGGCGGAGCTCGATCACCGGCGCGCCGGCCTCCCGCGGCTGGATCAGCACGTGCGTGAAGCTGCGGCGGAGCCCGGGCTTGGTCGCGGGCAGCCACGTGCCGGCGTTGACGTAGAGCCCGCCCGCGCGCAGGGGCTGCCAGCGCGGATCGTGCGTGTGCCCGAACACGACGACCGGGACGTCCACCAGCTTGCGGATGCGCTGCGGGATCGCGCGCATCGGCAGCTGCGAGGCCACGAGGTGCTTGCCGAGCCACTTCGAGATGCCAACCGCCGCGCCGCACACGAGCGCGCCGCCGACGAGAGCCCACGCGAGCGGCAGCATGATCATCATCATCACGAGCGCGAACACGATGCCGAGGCCCAGGCCCAGGCGATCCAGCATGATCAGCCGGCTGAGCCGACGCGTGCTGCCGGTGAGCGGCGCGCGCGCCATGCGATCGATCGCCTGCGCCGTCGCGAGCGGGATGCCGCCGCGCGCGGCGACCTCGGCGAGCCGGGCGCGGTGCTCGCGTTGCCGCCGATCCCGCCGCTTGAAGGACTTGTGAAGCCGACGCGCGCGGAACAGCGACGCGACGAACAGCATGTAGCCCATCCAGATCCGGCTGAACGACTTGAACCCGAGGCCCATCGCGTACTGGAAGTACCCGATGAAGCTCCATGACTCGATGCCGTGCGGATCGAGCTCCGGCGCGGACGAGCCGAGGTAGCGGACGGCGGCGTAGTCCGCGTTGAACACGAGGTGGCCGTCCTTCGGGTCCATCGGCGCGAGGTTGAACTCGAACGAGCAGCCCTCGTCGTAGACGTGGCCGTGCTCGATCCAGGCGACGCCGGGCACGTACACGAACCACGGGACGACGCGGATGCGGGCGAGTGCGCGGGCATCCGCGCCGGCGCCCTCGAGCTGGCGCATCAGCTCCGCGACGACCTCGGGGGCGAGCAACTCGACGTCGTGGTTGCCGACGATGATGTCGATGATGTGCCCGGCGGCGGCGAACCGCGCGAGGTCCGCGAGCAGCAGTCGGTGGGCTTCGCAGATGACCCGCATCCGATCGACGCCGGTCTTTGCCCCGCGGCCCAGCCCGAAGCGGCGCTCGTCAGGGGTCTTCGGAGGCCGGTCCTTCGTGCTCGGGATGACGACCGACATGAAGTCAAAGAGGTCGCCCGCGATCACGAGGCGCCACGGTCGTCCATCGCGGCGGCGCACGGCGTGGTGCTTGAGAAAGTCGCGGAAGGCGTTCGCGGCGAGCTCGACGGCCCGGCAGCGTTCGATCCCGGCGCCGGGCAGCAACTCTTCACCGAAGTGGAGGTCGCTGACGACGAGGATGTTCGCGAGGTCTCCCATGTTTTAGGTGGTGATCTCCACCATGCACGGTTGTCCGCCGCGAGACAACGACGCGCACGGGCCCCCTGGTGCCCCAGCCGAGCGCCGGCGGCACACTCTTGACGGCTGCGAGATGGCGGGCGGGCACGGCCGCCCGGTTTCCGAGGCGGCCGTGCGGCCGGCGGGCACGGGGGGTGGGCTGACGTGGACGGGCACACAGGGGTCACGACGTCCACGGTTTCGCGCTCCATGAATGGCGGTGTCCGGGACCGGCGCCGACCGTGGGCGGGGGTCGTGCGCGGACGCCGGCGCGTCGATCCGCCGCCGTCCAAGTCGCGCGATCTCCTGACAATCCTGGTGGCCGCGTGGTATCCCGTCCCCGCCGTGACCCAGGTCATCTTCATCCTCTTGCTCGCGGCGTCCTTCGCATTCTTCGCGCGGACGCTCTGGTATTTCGGGCGCGCGGTCGCGGCCGGCAGTGCAGATCCACGGCCCCGGCTCGACCAGCTCCCCGGGCGCCTGCTGGACGTCGGGATCTACTTCTTCGGCCAGAAGAAGGTCTCCGAGGAAGGCCCGCAGCACCGCACCAGCAAGCATCACCTGTTCATCTTCTGGGGCTTCCTGATCATCACGGTCGCGACGCTCGACATCTTCATCTCGGGCGTGATCCCCGGGGTGTCGCTCGCGCTGCTGCCGGATCTGCTCTACCAGCCGATCTACCTGCTCATCGATCTGATGAACGGGATCGTGCTGCTCATGATCCTGTGGGCGATCACCCGGCGGACGCTCGTCCGGCCGCACCTGATCCCGTGGAACCTCGACGCCGGCCTCATCCTTGGCGCCATCGGCTCGCTGATGGTGACGCACTTCCTCTATCACGGCTATCACGTCGCCAGCGCGCTCTCCCTTCCGGATAGCGGTGGCGCCGCGCCGTGGTTCATGCCGATCTCCGGCTTCGTCGGCAAGATGCTGGCACCGCTGTCGGATGCCGCGGCCGGGCGCGGTGCGGCGATCGGGTACTGGCTCCACGTCCTGATCCTGCTGACGTTCCTCAACTACCTGCCGTACTCGAAGCACATCCACCTGCTCGGCGCGCTGCCGAACATCTTCGCGCGCAACCGCTCGGAGCGCCGGCTCGACCTCCCGAAGCTCGACCTCGAGGACGAGACCCAGTGGGGCGTGGCCAAGTTCGAGCAGTTCTCGTGGAAGAGCCTGCTCGACACCTACGCCTGCACCGAGTGCGCGCGCTGCACGAACTACTGCCCGGCCTACAACACCGGCAAGAACCTGTCGCCGATGCAGCTCATCCACGACATCCGCTACGAGATGCTCGACCGCGTCGGGCTGCGCGACAAGGCGAAGGAGCTCGAGGCGCAGATCACCGGTCTCGAGGAGTACTCGGCGTCGCACGGCTTCGACGACGCGCACCCGCACCCCGATCTCCTGCACGCGCGGACCGAGCTCGCGGCGACGCTCGCCGCGGATCTCGCGATGCCGAAGCTGACCGGCGGCCGCGTGCAGGAGGACACGCTGTGGGCGTGCACGACCTGCGGCGCGTGCCAGGAGGTCTGCCCGGTGTTCATCGAGCACCCGCTCAAGATCATCCAGATGCGCCAGAACCTGGTGCTCGAGCAGGAGAAGACGCCCGGCGAGCTCCAGCGCACCTTCCGCAACATGGAGCGGCAGTCGAACCCGTGGGGCATCGCCAACGACCAGCGCATGGACTGGGCGAAGGACCTCAACGTCCCGACGATCGAGGAGAACCCCGATCCCGAGTACATCTTGTGGGTCGGCTGCGCCGGTGCGTTCGACAGCCGGATCATCAAGCAGACCCGCGCGATGGTGAAGATCCTCGACACCGCGGGCGTCGACTACGCCGTGCTCGGTCACCAGGAGGGCTGCACCGGCGATCCGGCGCGCCGCGCTGGCAACGAGATGCTGTTCCAGGCGCTCGCCGAGCAGAACGTCGAGATGCTGAAGAGCGTCAACGCCAAGAAGGTGGTGACGTCGTGCCCGCACTGCCTGCACACGCTCAAGAACGACTACCCGCAGTTCGGCGGTGAGTTCGAGGTCGTCCACCACACGCAGCTGATCGACCACCTGTTCAAGACCGGCAAGCTGACGAGCAGCGGCAAGAGCCCCGTCGAAACCATCACGTATCACGACAGCTGCTACCTCGGCCGGTGGAACCGCGAGTTCGACGCGCCCCGCGACGTGATCGCGGCGGTCGGCGCGCCCGGCGGGATCAAGGAGCTGCCGCGCAACAAGCGGCATGGCTTCTGCTGCGGCGCGGGTGGCGGCCGGATGTTCATGGAGGAGCACGACGGCGAGCGCGTGAACCTCAACCGGACCGACGAGATCATCGCGGCGGGGGTCAGCGCCGTCGCGGTCGCCTGCCCGTTCTGCAACATCATGCTGACCGACGGCATGAAGCAGCGGAACGTCGAGGAGTCGATCCAGGTGCTCGACGTCGCCGAGCTCGTCGCGCAGTCCATCCCTGACGTCCCGGTCGATCGCCTCGTCCGCAAGAAAAAGCAGCCGGCGGTCTGATCGCCCCGCCGGGTTCTGCGGCCTTCGGGCGCGCAGCGTTATGCTCCAAAGCGATGAAGGTACGCAGAGCGAGCCTCGGGCTCGCAGCTTCGGTCGCGATCGCGCTGGTCGGCTGGGTCGGAGGGTGCGGTGCCGGTGATGACGTCGTCGATGGCGCCCACGCGAACTGCCAGTTCGGCGGCACGCTGACCGACTGTCCCGCGGCCGCGCGGACGACCGAGGCCGCGTGCTGGCGGCTCGTCGACTGCGGCGCGATCGCGGTGCACCACGAGACCGACGACGGCGAGCTCGACTGGGGCACCTGCGTCGACCGCCTCGACTCGCTGACCGCGGATCGCCAGCGCCTCACCGTCGCGTGCATCGCCGCGTCGACGTGCGACGAGCTGCGCGTGCCGGGCTCCCCCGATGACCCGCAGGAGGAGCTGATGAGCTGCCTGCACTTCGGGGATCGCTGATGCGCCGGCTCGCCGTGCTCGCGCTCGGGCTGGCGATCGGCGTCGCCGCGCCGGCGACGGCGGTCGCGCAGAGCGGCGATGTCGCGGCGCAGATCAAGCTGATCGATCAGCAGCCGGGCGACATGGATCGCGCCGCGTGGAAGGAGAAGCGCCGGGATGCCGCGCGCAAGCTCGTCCAGAGCCGCGACAAGAAGGCGGTGCCGACGCTGATCAAGCTCGCCGAGACCGAGACGTTCGACATCATCGGTGAGATCGCGATCGAGGGCCTCGGGACGATGGGCGATCCGGCGGCCGCGCCGGTGCTGCAGAAGATCGCGAACGATCCGGCGCGCGACAAGGCGCAGCGGGATCTCGCGCGCAAGGCGCTGGCGCGGTTGCCGCCCGGCGGCGGCACGACGGGCGGCGGGACGACGACCGGCGGCGGCACGACG
>JALZOI010000431.1 GCA_030857245.1 Myxococcota bacterium | reverse complement strand
GCCGGACGCGCGGCGCCGCTGGCCGCGGACCCACCCGCGGCGGGCTCCTCGCGGACGCGCGGGATCCGCGTGGTCTGCATCCGCTGCGTCCGGAAGTCCTGGTACGCCGCCGCCACGCGCGAGTAGGCCAGGGTGACGAGCTCGAGCTCGGGGGGGTCGAGCGTCGTGCGATGTAGATCGGGATGCGCGAGCCGCGCGATCTTGTGGAAGGCCTCCTGCGCGTCGTCGAGCGTCGCGGTCGGCGGGATCTCGAGCAGCAGGTGCGCGGTCGCGTCCTGGCGACCGGTGACTCGCCGCGCCCACAGGAGGACGTCGGAGCGCGCGGTCACGCTGAGTCATCCGTGGGTGCACCCAGCACCTGGAGATGAGCCTCTTGCTCGATCCCCGACTCCTGGTCACGGGCGCGGACGTGCAGGATGCCGTCCGCATCGACCCGAAAACTGACCTCGACCTTGAGCTCGCCGCGCGGCTTCGCCGGCAGCCCGTCGAGCAGCAGCGTGCCGAGCGGCTCGTTCTCCTCGTAGCGTCGGGCCTCGCCGCGGCAGCAGTCGATCTCGACACGGGTCTGCTTGTCACGCGCCGTCGTGAACACGCGCGTCTTCTCGATCGGGATCGGCGAGTTCTTGTCGAGCAGCCGATCGGTATAGCCACCGACGGTCTGGATCGCGAGCGTCGCCGGGTTGACGTCCATCAGGATCGGGCGCTTGACCGAGCCCATCGGCAGCGTCCGGCGCGCCGGGTCAGCGTGGGAGCCCGCGATGGCCTGCGCGGCGGCGGCGTCGAGGACCGAATGCCCGAGGGTCGCGACCGCATCGCGCGCGCCCATGCCGGTGCCGGCGGTGAGGTTGGCGCTCAGGCTCCCCGCCTGGATCGCGGCGCCCTGCGCGACGACCTCGTCCGGGTTGATCGACGTGTTCGGCTCCTTGCCGAACACCTCGGCGAGCCGCTGGCGGACCAGCGGGATCCGCGTCGAACCACCGACGCACAGCACGTCGACGACCTGCCGCGGGCTGAACCCGGCCGAGACGATCACCCCGCGCGTGACGTCGATCGTGCGCTGGATGTACCCGTTGATCAGGTCCTCGAACTGCTTGCGCGTGATCTGGAAGGCCAGCTTGCCGACGCCGCCCGCCGGCAGGTCGATGCCGTCGATGTCGCCCTCCGCGACGTCGTTGTCGGAGAGGTGACACTTGATCGCCTCGGCGCCCATCGCGAGCTTCGTCATGATCGACGCGTGCGGGCGCGGGTCGAAGCCCAGCACGCGCGAGCACTCGGCCGCGAGCACCTCGGCGAGCGCGCGATCGAGATCGTCGCCGCCCAGGAAGAAGTCACCGTCGGACGCGAGCACCTCGAAGATGTCGCCGCTGAGGCGGAGGATGCTGACGTCGAACGTGCCGCCGCCGAAGTCGAACACCGCGATGATCTGCTGGCGATCGTGGCCGAAGCCGTACGCGAGGGCGGCGGCGGTCGGCTCGTTGATCAGGCGCATGACCTCGAGCCCGGCGAGCCGGCCCGCCTCCTTCGTGGCCTGGCGCTGCCCGTCGGTGAAGTTCGCCGGGACGGTGATCACCGCGTCCTTGACGTGCGCGCCGAGCTGGCGCTCCGCACACCGCTTCAGGTGGAGCAGCACGTGCGACGAGATCTCGGGCATCGTCATCCGGCGATCGCGGGCGACGACGATCGGCTGCTGGTTCGGACCCTCGACGACCTTGTAGCGGACGCCCGTCATCGCGAGCTGCACCAGCGGCGCCCGGATGTTCTGGCCGATGAAGCGCTTGGCCGAGTGGATGACGTGGTGCGGCTCGGTCAGCCGGTAGCGCTTGGCATCCTGGCCGACCACCACGCCGCCGGTCGACGGGAACGCCACGACCGAGGGGTGCACCCGCTCGCCGCGAGGGCCGAGGATGAACTCGACGCCGGTGGGCGTTGCGATCGCCGCCACCGAATTCGTCGTGCCTAGGTCGATACCAAGAGCAACTGACATCCCCGATCCCCTTGTTACGCCCGGAATGCCGGTCGTGTCGAGGATTTGCAGGGCTATCGCGCGGCGCCGTCGTACGTCAGACCTCGGATCGAGCGGGGGGTGGGGGCGCGCGGGGCTGCAGCGGCGCGTCAGTGCGCTATGTAGTCGGTCGGGTGGCCGGTCATCATGGACCGGCAGGCGTCGAAACAGCGGTGGCAGGCCGCCGCCGCGACGTGGCAGTGGGCGTGGTCTCGGCGTGGCGATCACACTCGCGCGCACACGCTTCGCAGGCGGCGGCGCACAGCTCGATCATCATCGCGACCAGCGCCAGGTCGGGGTTCTGCTGACGCGTCAGGATCCGCGCGGTGGTGTTGCAGATGTCGGCGCAGTCCAGGTTGAGCCGGATACACGCCTCGAGCCGGCCCGGCAAGTGCTCGCCCAGGCAGGCATCCGCGCAGGCGGTGCAGACCTGCGACGCCTCCATGCAGGCGTGGATGGTCGCGGCGAGCGCGTCGAGGGGGGCGAACGGGGGCTCCGGGTTCGTACGCAGCATTCTCTCGACGGTGCGATGCATGACGGTCCTCCCGAGGCGCAGCCTCGAGGGGCACCGGATGCACGCCGCATGCCCGTGGCGTGGGCGTGGGCGGGGGTTGCTACTCGATGATCTCGGTGCGGCGGGGCGTCCACGGGAGGACCTGCGCCGCGTCACGGATCGGACGGGTGAGCTGGTCGACGCTGACCGCGGCGTCCCGGCGCGACAGCAGGATCACCGCGCACTCGATCTGCGCGACGATGTGCCGGTTGATCGTCCCGATCATCTTGCGGCCCTGGCGCGACCGCCGGAGGCCCAGGATCAGCAGGTCGCAGCTCGCCGCCTCGGCGATGATCGCGGCGGCCGGGTCGTCGTGCCGCACGAGCTGGACCTTGGGCCGCACCGGGAGCTTCATCGCCGCGAGCCGGGTGGCGGTGCGCAGGGCGCCGGTCACCTCGTCTTCATGGGCGGTGGTCGGGACGACGGCGAGGAAGATGATCTCGCGGGCGTTCTCGCGGCACAGCGTCGCGAGCAGGCGGGCCCGGAGCTCGTGCTCGTCGCCCTTGCCGGCGACGGGCACCAGCACGCGGATCGCGGTGGACAGCCGCCACTCATCGGGCGCCCGCATCACGGCGACGTCGCAGTCGACGTCGTTGACCACGTCCTCGAGCTTGCGGTCGACGTTCGCGTCGACGTTGCGCGGCAGGCCGACGAGCAGCGACTCGCAGCGATGCTCGTTGGCGACCCGCCGGATCTCGAGCCATGGCTCCGGCGCCGCGGTGATCAGCGCCTCGGGAGCGTGACCGGCACCGTACGACGCGATCAGCGCCTGGCGGACGGCGTCCTGCGCGTCGGCGAGCTGGGCGAGCGGATCGCCCAGGCCGTCCTTGGGCGCGCGCACGATCGTGAGGAGCAGGACGCGCGCGAACTTGCTGGGGGCGAGCGCGTTGGCGACCTCGACGAGCGTGCGCGCGTTCCTGGGGTTCGCGATCGGCAGCAGGACGAGCGGGTTCTTGCCGCGCAGCTGGTTCAGCCGCGGATCGAGCGCCGAGGCCGAGGCATCCGCGGCCTCCGCGCGTCCCTTGAACAGCGCGAAGTAGAGGATGACGCCGAGCCCGAGCCAGATCAGCAGGATACCGCCGGCGTCGGGCATGACAAACGCCTGGTACAGCGCGAGACCGCCGCACGACAGCCCACCGATCACGGGGATCGCGGGGAACCACGGCGTGCGATAGCCGTCGTCGGGCCGCGGCGTGCTCCGCTTGCGCGCGAGGTACGCGGTGAGGTGGGTCAGCGCGAAGGCGAGCAGGAAGATCAAGCTCGCGGCGGCGCCGGCGCTCGTCAGATCGGGAAGCATGAACATGATCGCGACGGTCGCGAGCGCGGTCGCGTAGATCGCCATCACCGGCGTGCCACGCGTCGGGTGACTCTGCTCGAGCACCGCCGGCAGCGTGTGGTCCTGCGCCATCGCGTACGCCACCCGCGACGCCGTGAGGATGTTGGCCTGCAGCGCCGAGAGCGTCGCGAGCGCGATCGCCGCGACGACGAACCAGTAGCCGGCCTCGCCGAGGAAGCGGCGCGCGGCGACCGCGACGACGGTGTCGGGGCTGGTCCGCCCCATGACCGTCACGCTCTCGCTGGGCTCGACCCCCGCCGTCGCGACGAGGATCAGCAGCGGCAGGTAGACCGCGAACGAGATCGCGAGCGACATGAACACCGCGCGCGGGATCGTCTTCTTCGGATCTTTGATCTCGCCGGCGATCGTCGAGATCATCTCGAAGCCCTGCAGCGAGATGAACGTCAGGCCCATCGCGGCGATCACGCCGGTGATGCCGCCGCTGAAGAACGGCGTCAGCGCATCGAGCGACTCGGTGACCGGCTTGCGCACGAACGCGATGACGCCCGCCGCGGTGAGCGCGAGGAACAGGACGACCTTGGCGATCGTGACCCACTGAGCGCCGCCCGACGTCTTCTGGATCAGGCCGTACGAGTAGCCGGCGGTGGCGAGCGTCGCGAGGAGCAGGACCGGGTTGCGGCCGACGAGCCACGCGGTGTCCCAGCCGAAGCCGTCGCAGACGCCGCGCGCGAGGATCACGGTGAACGCGGCGAACGACAGCGCGTAGAGCACGCCGGCGACGATGTACGCGAACCACAGCACCCAGCCGACGGCGAACGCCGCCCGCCCCGAGAGCACCTTCTTCGCGAAGTTGTAGGCGCCGCCGGACTCCGGGAACGCGACGGTGATCTCGCTGACGCTCATCGCGGTCAACCACGCGACGACGCCATTCAGGAGGAACGCGAGGAGGAACGCCGGGCCCGCGATCCCGAACGCCGCGCCCGCGAGGATCAGCAGCCCGCCGCCGACGATGCCGCCGACGCCGACGAGCGTCGCGCCGAACACCCCGATGCGCCGCTGGCTCGGCGGCTCGTCACCCGTGCGAGCGCTCATCGCGGACCAGGATACCCGATCGCACGTGCGGCTCGGTGACCCCCCGCGCGAGAACCGCCGACTAGAAGCGACCCGAGACCGTGACGCCGCCACCGTCGCGAGCCGGCGCGGCTGACACGCGCACCTCGTGCGCGCTCGGCGCGGTCACCCACAGCACGATGCCGCCAGCGACCGCGAGCCCACCGACGACCACCGCGATCGTGGACAGCCGCGCGCTGCTCGCGGCGTCGTCGCCGAGCTGGTTCGCGCGGTCGAGGTCGCCCGGGGTCGCGCACGTCGTCCCGCCACACACGGCTTTCGCCTCCGTCCACGTGGACTTCGCGCTCGCGCCGAGCACCGCGCTGCCGATCAGCGCGACGCCGCCGACCGAGAGCGACGCGATCGCGAACAGCTTGCGCTTCGACGTGCGGGGCTCGGCGGTCCGCCCCTCGCCGCCATCGTCATCGTCGTCGTCGGTGGCGAGCGGCCGCGTCACGCCCGGCGTGACCGCGGTGGTGGGCGGCGTCGCGGTCGGGTCCGTCGCGGTGTCGGCGCTGTCGCCCGGCTTGCCGGCACTCTCGCCGGGGATCTCGAGCGTCGTGGTCTTCGCTTCCTCGCCGATCCGGATGTTCGCCGTCCAGTCCTTGCGGCTCGGCGCGCGCGCGACGATCGTGTACTCGCCGAGGTCCATCTCGATCGGCTTGTTGACATCGATCGTGCGGGGCGCGACGAGGCCCTGGCTCGGCTGCGAGGTCACGACGAGGCCCGGGGTCCGGCTCGTGGTGCGCACGACCAGCTTCGGGACGCGGGCCTCGAGCTTCGGGATCGCGCCGGCGACGAGCGTCTTGCGCTCGGGCTTGGTGTCGCGCTTGAGCAGCTCGCGATAGAGCTCGAGGGCGCGCGCGAGCTTGCCGGTCTGCTCGCTGCACTGCGCGATGTTGAACGCGGTGCCGAGCTGCGGATCGAGCTTGTTGCTGTGCTCGAACTCGACGCAGGCGTCGGCGGGCTTGCCGGCCTTGAGGAGCTCGCGGCCCCGCTTGAAGGCGGCGTCGGCAGGCGTGGGCGTCTGGGCGGCGGCGGTGCCCGCCGAGAGCGCGAGCAGGATCGAGATGACGAGGGCGCGGTCACTCACGGCTATCACCAACATCCTCCGGCTTCTTCTTGACGGTCGGCTTCTTGACGGTCGGCTTCTTGACGGTCGGCTTCTTGACGACCGGCGGGTCGGCCACCGGCGGGTCGACGACCGGCGGGTCTGCCACCGCGGGTACCGCCGCATCGGTCGCAGGGACTGCGACGCGCTCGGTGACGCCGGCGTCGCTCGCCGCCGCCACCGGCGATGTCACCGGCGTCACCGGCGATGTCACCGGCGGCGCAGGGTCGGTGATCGGCGGCGGCGCACCCGCACCCGGGCTCGCGGCGTTCGGGTCGTCCTTGCGACCGAGCGCTGCGATCGCGATGAACACGATGGCGCCGAGGCCGACGCCTCCGATCGTGCCGTAGATCAGGCCGCGGCGCTTCGGCTCGCTGCCGAGCATGCCCGTCGCCTGGCCGAGCGTCGTCGGTGACGGCGTCGACATGCCCGTCGGCGGCACGGTCGCCGCGGCTCCCATCGC
>JALZOI010000045.1 GCA_030857245.1 Myxococcota bacterium | reverse complement strand
TCGCGAAGCAGAACGAGCAGAACTGCGTCGAGGTCGACGGGCCCGCCGACATCCTGCTGATGGGCATCCCGTACATCTCGCCCTACAACGTCAACAGCAAGGCGCTGAACCCGCTGCTCGTGCAGGTGATGGCGCTCGGCTACTTCTATCACATGTACCGGAACCAGCCGATCCTGCGGGATGGCGGGGTCCTGATCCTGACGCACCCGTGCTCGGACAAGTTCGATCCGGTGCACCACCCGAGCTACATCGAGTTCTTCAATCGCGTGCTGACCGAGACCACGGACAGCTACACGATCCAGCAGAAGTACCAGGACGAGCTCGCGTACAACCCGAGCTACATCGAGATGTACCGCCGCGGCAACGCGTACCACGGCGCTCACCCGTGCTTCATGTGGTACTGGGGCCAGCGCGGCCGCGAGAAGACGAGCCGCGTGATCGTCGTCGGCGCCGACAACGCGACGGTGCCCGCGATCATGGGCTGGGAGACCGCCGGCTCGATCGCCGAGGCGATCGCGATGGCGCGCAGCACCATGGGCCGCAGCGCGCAGATCACGATGCTGCACCACCCGCCGTACATGATCAGCGACGTGATGTGATGGCGGGCGGCAACGGGCATGGCGGCAAGGGCAGCGGCAACGGCAAGGCCGCGCGCGGCGGATACCACCTCGACACCGAGCTCGCCTATGGCGGCGGCGCGACGCGGCCGCCGTGGCCCGACGCCCGGGTGGCGCCGTTGCCCGCGCTGCGCGAGCCGGTCACCGGCAAGGCGCGCCTCGACGTCACCGAGCTGTTCCGCGGCAAGACCATCCTGCTGATCGGCACGACCGGCTTCGTCGGCAAGGTCGCGCTCTCGATGCTGCTGCACCGCTACCCCGACGTCGGCCGCGTCTACTGCCTCGTGCGGCCCGGCGCCGGCAACACCGCCGACGAGCGCTTCTACAAGAAGGTCGCGTCGAGCGAGGTCTTCGATCCCGTCCGCGAGATCCACGGCGACGGCTACGAGGCGTTCCTGCGCAGCAAGATCGTCGCGGTCCCCGGCGACATCGGCCGCCCGTTCTGCAACTTCACCGACGAGCAGTTCGCCGAGTTCGCCGCCGCGGGTGGCCTCGACGTCATCATCAACAGCGCCGGCCTCGTGTCGTTCACGCCGCCGCTCGAGAGTGGCCTGCGGATCAACGCGCTCGGCGCGAAGAACGTGCTCGATACCGCGCGCAAGGCGGGCGCCCGGCTGGTCCACGTCTCGACGTGCTACGTCGCCGGCCGCCGGGATGGCGACGTCTGGGAGGACGAGCCCGTCGTCGGCTACTTCCCGCGCTCGAGCTCGCTGTCGAGCGATCAGCGCGGCGAGGAGGAGCTCCTCGATCGCGACTTCGACCCGACCGCGGAGATCGCGGACTGCCAGAAGGCGATCGAGCAGGCGCGCGAGCGCTCCAACGATCGCCAGCACATCTCGCTGTTCCGCGAGAAGGCCGCCGAGAACCTGCGCACGCAGCGCCGCGATCCCGATGACGAGAATGATCTCAAGCTCGCCGTCGCCCGCGAGCGCAAGATCTGGATGAACGAGATCCTGACGAAGGTCGGGATGGAGCGCGCCGCCCACTGGGGCTGGACCAACACCTACACGTACACGAAGTCGCTCGGCGAGCAGATCATCCTCGGTGATCCGTCCGTCCCCGCGACCATCGTGCGTCCCGCGATCGTCGAGAGCTCCGTGCGCTATCCGTTCCCGGGCTGGAACGAGGGCTTCAACACGACCGCGCCGCTGATGTACCTGATGCTCAAGGGGCATCGCAGCGTGCCGTCGGGGACCGACACCGCGCTCGACATCATCCCGGTCGACTTCATCGCCGCCGGCATGCTGCTCGCGACCGCGGCCGTGCTCGCCGGCGAGCACGAGCCGATCTACCAGATGGGCACCAGCGACTCGAACCGAATCTCGAGCCGCCGGCTCACCGAGCTCACCGCGCTCGCGGTGCGCGCCCACTATCGCGCGAAGGCCGACGCGGGCGAGGACAAGCTGCGCTCGACGATCCGCGCGCGGCTCGAGCCGGTGCCCGTGACGTACGAGCACTTCGAGAAGCGCTCGGCGCCGATGTTCAAGCGGATCGCCGACCGCCTGATCGCGACGATCGACGACAAGCTGCCGCGCTGGGGCGCGCCGCGCCTCGAGGCGTTCGCCGAGCGAGCCCGCGAGGAGCTCACGAAGGTCTCGACGTTCACCGGCCAGGTCCAGGAGCTGATCGAGCTGTTCAAGCCGTTCACCACCGACCACGACATCAGCTTCCGCTGCGACAACATGCGCGCGCTGTGGGCGCGCGTCGCGCCCGCCGATCAGGATCGGCTGCTGTGGGCGCCGCACCTCCTCGACTGGCGCAAGTACTGGATGGGCACCCACTTCCCGGGCCTCCAGAAGTGGACGTTCGACAAGCTCGACGAGGAGTTCGGCGCGAAGCCGAAGAGCATCTACACGTACAAGTCGATCGTCGAGCTGTTCGAGGCGGCCACCAAGCTGCACAAGAACCGGCCGGCGCTGCGGCTCGTCCGCAAGGAAGCGGGCCGCCAGCCCATCTCGTACACGTACGGCCAGGTCCACGAGCTCGCCTGGCAGGGTGCCGGCGTGCTCCGCGAGCTCGGCGTGGCAGCCACCGAGCGCGTGATCCTGATGAGCGAGAACCGGCCCGAGTGGGGCATCTCGTACTTCGGGATCCTGCTCGCGGGCGCGACCGTGGTGCCGCTCGACAAGGAGCTCACGCTCGCCGAGGTCGTGAACCTCGCCAAGGTCTCGCGCGCGCGGGCGCTCGTGCTGTCGCGCAAGGTCGTCGAGCGGCTCGCCGGGGAAGCGAACCTGGCGGTGCCGATCGGCGACGGCGAGGGTGACCCGACGGTGACGTGGTCCCCGGCGCATCCCGCGCTCGGCGCGTGGCTCGCGCAGCACGGCGTCGACGGTAAGGTCTTCGCGTTCGACGAGCTGCTGACCGAGCCGGCGGTGTCGGTCGGCGCGGTGCGCCCCGACACCAAGGGCGATGTCCTGGCGTCGCTGATCTTCACGTCGGGCACGACGGGCACGCCGAAGGGCGTGATGCTGACGCACAAGAACCTCACCTCGATGGTGAGCAAGCTGTCGTCGCTGTTCCTGCTCTACAAGCACGACAAGCTGCTCAGCGTGCTGCCGCTGCACCACACGCTCGAGTTCTCGGCCGGCTTCCTGATGCCGCTGATGCACGGCGCGTCGATCGACTACCTCGAGGAGCTCGAGGCCGACTCGCTCGCGCGCGCGCTCGAGGATGAAGGCGTCACCGGCATGGTCGGCGTCCCGGCGCTCTGGCAGCTGCTCGAGCGCAAGATCTACAAGAAAGTCGGCGACGCGGGCGCGCTCGTCGAGAAGGCGTTCGACTCGATCGTCGATCTCAACCGCTCGCTGCGCGACAAGCTGCCGGCCGTTTTTGATCTCGGCTTCGGCACCGGCAAGCTGCTGTTCTTCCCGGTCCACCGCAAGCTCGGCGGCCGGATGCGGCTGCTCATCAGCGGCGGCTCGGCGCTCCCGGCCGACACGCTCAAGGCGTTCCGCGGCCTCGGCTTCAACATCTACGAGGGCTACGGCATGACCGAGTCCGCGCCGGTGCTCACCGTCATGCGGCCCGGCGAGACGCCGGTGCCGGGGTCGGTCGGGAGGGCACTGCCCGGCATCGACGTCCGCATCGATCAGCCCGACGCGAGCGGCGTCGGCGAGATCATCGCGAAGGGGCCGAACGTCATGATCGGCTACTTCGAGAACGCCGAGGCGACGGCGCAGACGCTCCAGGACGGCTGGCTGCACACCGGCGACCTCGGGCGCATCGACGAGGACGGCAACGTCTTCATCGTCGGCCGCAAGAAGGAGATGATCCTCGGCCCGTCGGGCGAGAACGTCTATCCCGACGAGCTCGAGGAGACCTACCGCGACTCGAAGTACATCAAGGAGATGTCGGTCGTGGGCGTGCCAGCCGGCGGCAAGGACGGCCCGGCGCTCGAGACCGTCGGCGCGCTGATCGTGCCTGACTACGATCAGGGTGGGGCGTCCCGCGAGGAGGTCCGCGAGGCCATCCGCGAGCACGTCAAGAAGGTCAGCAAGACCCTGCCGCTCTACAAGCGGGTCAAGATCCTGCACCTGTGGGATCACGATCTGCCGAAGACCGCGTCGCGCAAGGTGCGGCGCCGCGACGTCGTCACCGAGCTGCAGCGCCTCGAGCGCGCCGCGAAGGGCGGGGCGGCGGCGCGCCAGCTCGAGGGCGCGGTCGCCACCGACCCCGCTGGCGCCGGGACGTGGATCCATGACGTCCTCGCCGACGTCTCGCAGCAGAAGCGCGGCACGATCAAGGGCGACAGCACGCTCGCCGAGCTTGGCTTCGACTCGCTGATGTTCACCGAGCTCGCGGTCGCGCTCGAGGCGGCCGGCGTGGCGCTGCCCGATCCGCAGGAGCTCACCGGACTCGAGACCGTCGCTGATGTCGAGCGCCTGGTCGCGCGGCTCGGCGCGAAGGCCAAGGCCGAGAAGCCCAAGCGCGATCGGCTGCGGCGCGAGAAGGATGCCGAGGAGGCGAAGGCCGACGACGACATCGACGTCCCGTCGCCGATCGTTGCACTGGGCCGCAAGGCGCTGCGCGGCGGCATGCGCGCCCTCTACGAGCGCGTGCTCGACACCGACGTCCACGGCGCGACCCACGTCCCGCCGTTCGGCGGCTACATCGTCGCGGCGAACCACGCGAGCCACCTCGACACCGGCCTCGTGAAGTACGCGCTCGGCGAGCAGGGCGAGGCGCTCGTCGCACTCGCGGCCAAGGATTACTTCTTCGATGATCCGGTCCGCCGGATGTACTTCGAGAACTTCACGAACCTCGTGCCGATGGAGCGCCACGGTTCGCTGCGCGAGTCCCTGCGGCTCGCCGGCGAGGTGATCCGCGATGGCTACATCCTGCTGATCTTCCCCGAGGGCACGCGGAGCGACACCGGCGTGATGTCGGACTTCAAGCCGTCGCTCGGCTACCTCGCGATGACGAACCGCTGCGGGATCCTGCCGATGTACCTGGGCGGTACCCACGACGCGATGCCGAAGGGCCGCTACCTGCCGAAGCGCGGCGAGCGCGTCGCGGCGCACGTCGGCCCGTACCTGTCGTACGAGGACATCGTGAAGCTCGGCGGCGACCGGCCGCGCTCCGAGCAGTACCGCGCGATCACCTATCACGTCGAAGGCGTGATCCGGCGGCTCGCACCGCGCGACCGCGCCTGGACGCTCGGCGAGTGCGGCACGACGCCGATGGCCGAGTACCTCGCCGCGCACCCGACGACGACGACGACGACGACGACCGACCAGCCCGTGACCGACGAAGAGGCCAACGCGTGAAGCCAGAAGTACCGCCCATCGAGCCCCCGATCTCCGACGAGGTGCGCCGTGCGCCCGGCCGCATGCTGCTGCGGGTCAACGGGGCTCGACCCGGCGCGATGACGAGGCCGGTCGCCGCGGCGGTGCCCTCGCTCACCGCCATCGAGCCCGCCGTCGCACCACGGTTCGGCCTCCACGCGCAGGCTCGCCGCGTCACGGCGCTGCGACCCGCGCTCGCGATCGCGACGGACGCCGCCGCCGCTGACACCGAGTACCCGTGGGAGCGCGATTGACGACGGTCCTCGTCACCGGCGCGACGGGCTTCCTCGGGGAGCACCTCTGTCGCGAGCTCGTCGAGCGCGGCCACACCGTCCGGGGCCTCGCGCGCTCGCGGTCCGGCGTCCTCGCGGACCTCGGCGTCGAGCACGTGCGCGGTGATGTCCTCGATGGCCCCGAGCTCGATCGCGCGCTCGCCGGCCCGCCGCCGGTGACCGCCGTGTTCCACCTCGCGGGCGCGGTGTCGCGCGATCCCGATGACGCGCAGCGGATGATGCGGCTCCACGTCGACGGCACGCGCCGCGTGCTCGAGCGGATGGCCGCCGCCGGGATCAAGCGGATGATCCTCGCGTCGACGAGCGGCACGATCGGCGTCTCGAAGGAAGAGGAGATCCTCGACGAGAGCGCGCCGTACGCCGAGGAGATCGTGGCGGGCTGGCCGTACTACGCATCGAAGATCTACCAGGAGCGGCTCGCGTTCGAGCACGGCGAGCGCCTCGGCATCGAGGTCGTCGCGATGAACCCGAGCTTGCTGCTCGGGCCCGGCGATCGCCGGCTGTCGTCGACGGGTGACGTCCGCAAGTTCATGAAGCGCAAGATCCCGGTCGTCCCTGACGGCGGGATCAACTTCGTCGACGCCCGCGACGCCGCGGTCGCCACGGCGAACGCGCTCGAGCACGGCCGGGGCGGCGAGCGCTACCTGCTCGGGGGCCCGAACTGGACGATGAAGGAGTTCTTCGCGCGCCTGGGCCGCGTCGCCAACGTCGCGCCACCGCGGCTCAGGCTGCCGGCGAAGCTCAACCGCTGGGGCGCGTCGGTGGTCGAGGAGCTGTGGCGGCATCGCGGCAAGGAGCCGCCGGTCGATCGGATCTCGGTCGAGATGTCGGAGCACTTCTGGTGGATCGACTCGGCGAAGGCGGAGCGCGAGCTCGGCTTCGTGGCGCGCGATCCCCAGCTCACGCTGGTCGATACCGTGTCGTACCTGCGCCAGGGCGTGGACGCGGAGGCCTGATGTCGGTGCTGTCCTCGCGCGTCGCTCGGTTCGTCGCCGGCGACAAGGTCACGGTCCTGGTCGGCAGCAAGGCGGGCGAGTACGCCACCGTCGAGCACGTCGTGTGGAGCGATCGCGACGGGTGCCACTACTTCTATCTGGTGCAGCCGACGCGCAAGCTGTCGCGCGGCTACCTCGCCGACGAGCTCGCCGAGGGGCTCGCGGACTCGCTGAGCTAGATCGAGCTCGATCGAGGCGGCAGCTCACAGGCGCGGGGCGACGTGGAGAGCGCGAACACGCGAGCACGCCGCGGGGTGGGGCCCCTCGCGCCGGCGCATGAGACGGAGTGCATGGACCACCGGCGTACCCGGCGCTCCATGTCGTCCCGGCGCTCGACTGGAGGGTCTCCCCGCTACGGCGCATCGGAACCCCGACCCCGCGGCGGCTGCTCGCGTTGCGTGGTCACGGCCTCGCGCGATGAGTGTCTTCCCCGCGATGCGTGATCCGGGTCGAACGTTTCGACCGGTGGCACGGCCTGCGTGCCTCGCGCGTCGCAGGAGCTACGATGGTAGGCGCCTTGGAGGTCGTCGATGTGACTTCGCGGGGGTGAGCGCGATGCGGGGCGCGGTGGGTACAATGTCGCGATGGCCGCGGCACCGGGGATGGAGGAGGTGGCGGCGGCACCGGGGATGGAGGAGGTGGTCGATGTCCGGGCGCCGAGCCCGGTGGCGCGGCTGGTGGGGTGGGTGGGCCCGCCGCGCGACTACCGGCTGACGCGGTGGTTGATCCTGCGGCTGCTCGGCGTCGTGTATCTGTGCTCGTTCGTCGGGCTGCTCGTGCAGGGGCCGCCGCTGATCGGCGAGCACGGGTTGACGCCGGTGGGGGCCTACCTCGCACGGCTGGATGCCGGTGGCCAGGGGTTCTGGGACGTGCCGAGCGTGCTGCAGTGGGGCGCGTCGGATGCGGCGCTCCAGGGCTGGGCGATCGTGGGGATCGCGCTGTCGGCCGCGCTGGTCGCGGGCTACGCGAACCTGCCGGCGCTGCTCGTCCTGTGGTTCCTCTACGGCTCGTTCGTCCGCGTCGGCCAGCTGTGGTTCGGCTTTGGCTGGGAGATCCAGCTGCTCGAGACCACGCTGATCGCCGCGTGCCTCGTGCACCCGTGGGATCCGCGGCCGCTGCGCGCGCCCGCGCCGCCCGCTGCAGCGATCGTGCTGATGCGCTGGCTCGCGTTCCGGATCATGCTCGGCGCCGGCCTCATCAAGCTGCGCGGCGGCGCGTGCTGGACCGACCTGACGTGCCTCGACGCGCACTTCGAGACCCAGCCGATCCCGAACCCGGTGTCGGCGTGGTTCCACCAGCTGCCGCACGTCGTGCAGGCGACCGGCGTCGTGCTGAACCACCTCGTCGAGGTCGTGCTGCCGTGGTGCGTGTTCGGGCCGCGCCGGCTGCGCCTGATCGCCGGCGTCGCGATGGCGGCGTTCCAGATCGTGCTGATCGTCAGCGGCAACCTCGCGTTCCTCAACTGGCTGACGCTCGTGCCGATCCTCGCGTGCTTCGACGACGACTTCCTGCGCCGGCTCGTACCGCGGCGCTGGCGGCCCCGGCTCGAGCTGCCATCGGCGGGCGGGCGTGATCCGCGCCAGCTCGCGATCGCGTTCGGCCTCGCGCTCGTCGTCATCGTGCTGTGGGGACCGGTCGTCGGCTCGGCGAGCGCGGCGGCGCAGGTCGTGACCGCGGTGGGCCTGATCGGTGCCGCCGCGCTCGCGGCGTGGTGGCACCGCGCCCGCCTGGTCTCGCCCGGGCACCGGCTCGACGGTCACCAGCTCGCGGTCGGGTGCTTCGCCGCGCTGGTCGCGGTCAAGAGCGTCGACGTCGTGGCGAACCTCGCGTCGCGCCGCCAGGCGATGAACCGGAGCTACGACCGGCTCGCGCTCGTCAACACGTACGGCGCGTTCGGCACCGTCACGATGGAGCGTCACGAGCTCGTCATCGAGGGCACGCGCGATGCGGATCCGGCGACGGCGCGCTGGCACGCGTACGAGCTGCCGTGCAAGCCGGGCGACCTCGCGCGCCGACCGTGCGTGCTCGGGCCGTATCACCGCCGGCTCGACTGGCTGATCTGGTTCGCGGCGATGGCCGAGCGCCCCGGGGATCCGTGGATCGTGCACCTGATCTGGAAGCTGCTCGACGGCGATCGCTCGATCCGCGAGCTGATCGCGCACGATCCGTTCGACGGTGCGCCGCCAACGTTCGTGCGGATCCGGCGGTTCCGCTACCACCTGCAGCCGCTCGGCGCGGCCGGCTGGTGGACGCGCGATCGCGAGCAGCTGTGGGTGCCGCCGATGGCGCGCGACAGCGTCGAGCTGCGGACCGCGCTGGCCCGCTATGGCTGGCCGACGCCGTCGCGCCGGTGAGCTCAGCGTACGGCGAGCGCGGCGAAGCTCGAGCGCCGGGACCGCCCCCCCTGCGCATCGAAGCCGACGCGCCCGCAGCTCGCGAGGGTCAGCAGGATCAGGAGCCGCGCCACGGCTCCCATCGTCTCACGACATCACACCGTCGCGAGGCGCTGGCGGCGGAGCGCGATCAGCTCCTGGCTCGACGGCACGCGGGCGCGCGGCCCGGTCGGCACGACGCCGCGCGCGACGAACGCGCGCTTGTAGTCGGCGAAGCTGCCGCCGGCGCGATGGGCGTCCATGATGGCCAGGCCGGCGGTGCTCTCGCCCTGCGCGATCATGTACTCGACCCACGCCCAGCGGGCGGAGGTCGGCCGGACCTTGACCTTGGCGCGCAGGCCGGCGGCCCGGAGCCCACGATCGAGCCGCGCGAGCCGGCTCTCGACGACGTCGATGCCGGCGAACGCGCTGCCGTCGAGCGGCGTGTTGCGCTTGGCGACGAACGGCGCGAGCCCGTAGGCGACGCGCGGGTGGATCGCGGCGAGCTCCTTCGAGATCGCGACGAGCTCGTCGACGTCGGCGTCGGTCTCGCTCGGCACGCCGAGCATCATGTAGACCTTGAGCGTGTGCAGCCGATGCTTCGCCGCGAACTGCGCGGACTTCAGCAGGTGCTCGGCCTTCGTGGACCGCTCGACGACGCGCCGCATCCGCTCGCTCGCGCCATCGGCGGCGACCGTCAGCGTGCGGTAGCCGCCCTTCGCGAGCAGCCCGACCAGCTCGTCGGTCAGCTTGTCGGCGCGCAGGCTCGAGATCCCGACGCCGCGCTCGCCGTCGTTCACGACCGCGCGCACGATCTCGATGATGTCGGGGTGGTCGGTGACCGCCGCGCCGACGAGGCCGACCTTCTTCGTCCCGGGCGGGATGCCGGCGATGATCGTCTCGAGCGGCACGATTCGCATGCCGCCGTTCGTCGACCGCCGCATCACGCAGTAGGTGCAGCCGCGCGAGCAACCACGCGCGGCCTCGGTCATGAACATGTCCGAGAGCTCGGTGTGCGGCGTCGTGATCACCGAGCGCGCCGGGAGCAGCGCGTCGTCGACGGCGGCGACCGGCGGCACCGTCTCGCGATGCACGTGCGGCAGGTAATAGCCGGGGCGGCCCGCGAGCGCCTCCCACAGCCGTGACCGCACGAAGCCGACCTCGCGCGCCGCGTGCAGCAACTCGACGATCAGCTGCTCGCCCTCGCCCATGATGATGACGTCGAAGAACGGCGCCATCGGCGCGGGGTTCGAGAAGGTCAGCGGGCCGCCGGCGATGACGAGCGGGTGGCGATCATCGCGCTCGGCCGCGAGCGCCGGCAGGTTGATGCGATCGAGCGTCTCGACGACGCCGGCGATCTCGAGCTCGTACGCGACCGAGAACGCGAGCAGCGGATAGCTGCCGAGCGGCATGTCCTGCTCGAGCGTGCGCGGCACGTCGAGCATCGCGCGATCGGCCGCGAACCCGGGCATCTCGTAGATGGTCCGGTAGATCTGCTGGTACCCGAGCGACGACATCGCGATGTGGTACGGGCTCGGATACACGAGCGCGATCCGGGTCTCCGCTTCCTTGTGGAGCGTGCCGCGTTCGTCGGCGAGGAGGCTGCGGCGGTCCATCAGTAACAGATCTGGATGATGTCCTGGTGGGCGCGCTCGAGCTTGCCGGCGCGCTCCAGGTACGTGTCGAAGCAGACGCGGCGGTCCGACGTGGGCAGGGGATTGCCGTGCTCGTCGCAGCCGTAGCGGACGAGCATGTAGTCGAGGCGGCCGTTGCCATCGACATCGACGGCGAGCTCGGCCTTGTCCCCGCTGCGCGGCGCCTGCTGATCCTTCAGCACCTTCGCGGCGCGCGCATCGAGGCGGAGGTTGCGGAGGCCGATGATGCGGCCGGCATCGGCGATCGCGTCGACGTCACCCGAGACGATCGCGCCGGTCACCTTGAAGATGATCGGCGCCTGGCCCGAGCACACCCACGGATCGGCCGCGGCGGCCGCAGACTCGATGCGGAATTCGCCGAGCGCGACGCCCTTGTCCTGATCGATCAGCGCCACGCGCTCGCCGACCTGCGGCTCGCCGACGCACAGCCCGGTCTTCGCGGTCGGCTGGACGTCGCACAGCCGCGGGACCGCGGCCATGCCGCGGTTGCGCTCCACGCGGACCACGCGGCCGGCCGGTGCGCCGAACGACGTCGTCGACGTCACGGTGGCCGTCACCATGACGGCACCGACGAGGAACAGGCTCGCACTCCGCGACATGCCGGACAGCATAGCAGCTGTGCTACCCACCTCCCATGACGGATCTCCGCTACGTCGTGCGCCTCGACGCCCGGAGCCGGCACCTCGTGGAGGTCGAGCTGCGGTTCGCCGTGGCGAGCGCCACCGTCGACGTCACGCTGCCCGCGTGGACCCCCGGGAGCTACCTGATCCGCGATTACGCACGCTACGTGCGGGACCTCGTCGTGGAGGGCGCGGATGGCGAGCAGCGCCGGGCCACGAAGCAGGACAAGACCACGTGGCGGATCGACGCGGCCGGCGCGCGCGAGCTCGTCGTGCGCTACGCGGTCTACGGGCATGACCTGACCGTGCGCACCAACCACATCGACGCGGACCACGCGTTCCTGCACGGCCCTGCGACGTTCCTCTATCCGGCGCACCTGCGCGAGTGCGCGGTCGAGGTCGAGCTCGCGGCCCCGGCGGGGTGGACGCTGACGACCGCGATGGCCTGGGAGCCGACGGCGCTGGCACCCACGGGGGCGAGTGCGACGGCGCCGGTGCCGTACCGGTTGACGGCGGCGAGCATCGACGAGCTCTACGACCGGCCGATCCACGTCGGCCACACCCGCACGTACGCGGTGCCCGCGCAGGTGCCGGTCAAGCTCGCGATCTGGGGCGAGCGCGCCCCGGGCGGCACCTACGACGAGCAGCGGCTGATCGCGGACCTCGGCGCCGTCGTCGACGATCACATCGCGCGGATCGGCGAGGCGCCGTTCGCGAACTACACGTTCCTGCTGATGCTCGCGCACGACGCCTACGGCGGGCTCGAGCACCGCGACTCGAGCGTGAACCTCTACCACCCGCACTTCGCGGCGACGCGGAAGGGCTACGAGGGGCTGCTCGAGCTGCTCTCGCACGAGCTGTTCCACGCGTGGAACGGCAAGCGGATCGCGCCGGCAGCGCTGCTCGACTTCGACTACGCGCGCGAGGCGTACACGCCGTGCCTGTGGGTGATGGAGGGGCTGACGAGCCACTACGATCGCTACGCGCTGCGGACGGCCGGGCGGATCACGGGCAAGAGCCTGCTCGACAAGGTGCTCGACGACTGGGCCCGCCTGCAGGCGACGCCCGGGCGCGCGCGGCACAGCCTCGAGGACTCGTCGTTCGACGCGTGGATCAAGCTCTACAAGCCCGACGAGTCGAACCTCAACACCACGGTCAGCTACTACCTCAAGGGCGGGCTCGCGATGTTCACGCTCGACCTCCACATCCGGCGCCGCACCGAGGGCGCGCGCAGCCTCGACGACGTGCTGCGCCTGCTGTGGCAGCGGCACGGCGTCCGCAGCGAGCCCCACCCCGACGATCTGCAGCCGCTGTTCGAGGAGGCGACCGGGCTCGCGCTCGGCGAGGTCTTCGATCGCCAGATCCGCGGGACCCAGGATCCCGAGCTCGCGGTCGAGCTCGCGCACGTCGGGCTCGAGCTCCGCGCGATCGCGGATCCCGGGCAGCTCGCCGACGGCGCGACGGCGGTCTGGCTCGGCCTGACCGCGAGCAGCAACCGGATCACCGGCGTGTTCGACGGCGGGCCGGCGCAGGCCGCGGGGCTGTCGCCGGGCGACGAGCTGATCGCGCTCGATGGCTTCCGGGTGACGGGCGAGGCCGAGCTGCGGAGCCTCGCGGGCGCCCGCAAGCCAGGCGATCGGATCGCCGTGACGCTGTTCCGGCGACACCGCCTCGTCGAGCTGCCGGTCGTGCTCGCCGCCGCCCCGGCCACCCGGTACGAGATCGTGGCCCGCCCCGAGCCTGGCCTGGCCGCCGCGCGCTACCAGGCCTGGATCAAGGAGTCGCATCCCGGCTCTGGAACGCTCGCGACGGTCACGACGACGGCGCGCTGGGTATAGGCCTGCTAGAGTCCCGGTCCATGCGGCTAACCTTCACCATCGCAGCCTCGGTCCTCGCGTTCGGCTGCAGCAAGAAGAGCTCCGACGGACTGCCTCCCGCGCAGGACTGGCAGGCCGGCAGCAACATGCCCCCCGCGGGCAGCATGCAGCCGCGACCGACGAGCCCGGCCAACCCGCACGGCAGCGTCAGCCCCGCGAACCCGCACGGCGGCGTCGCAGCGGCGGATCCACACGCCGGCCTCGACATGGGCGGGGCGGGGGCGGATCCCCACGCCGGCGTCCCGATGCCGAACACGCCGCACGCGGGTGGTGGCCCCGACGTCACGCAGATGGGCCTGTCATCGCCCGATCCGAACCGCAAGATCGATCCGACCCGCAGCATCCAGGGCGTCCTCAAGGTCCACATGAAGGCCAAGGATCGCGTGAAGGCCGGCGGCTCCGTGTTCCTGATCGTGAAGAGGGCCGCGCCCGATGGCACGCCGTCCGGTCCGCCGCTCGCCGTCGACAAGGTGCTCTACAAGGACAACCTCGCGTTCACGCTCACCGAGGCGAACGCGATGGTCGCCGGGACCGAGCTCACCGGCGACGTGATCGTGACGGCGCGCTACGACCAGGACTCCGACGCGCTGTCGAAGCAGCCGGGTGATGTCACCGGCCAGACCCGCGTGAAGATTCCCGCCAAGGGCATCGAGCTGTCGCTCGATACCGTCCTGCCCTGAAGCCCCTCCGAGGCTCGCGTCAGCCGGCGGCCGCCGCGGCGAACCGCGCACGCCGTCGATGATGCCTGCAACCTTGTCGAGACCGGCGACTGCGGGGCCCGAGATCGCTAGAACGAGCCGCGCGCCACGAAGCCGCCGCCGCCGGGCGACAGCGTCGGCGTGATCGTCACCTGCTCGGTGCTCCGCCGCTTCGGGCCGCCGACCAGGTACAGCACGGTCCCGGTCGCGAGCAGCGCGCCGCCGGCGATCATGAACAGCACCTGCTTGTCCTCGTGCGCCTGGCCCTTCGCCTCGAGGTCGCGGATGTCGGCCGGCCACTGCTCGTCCATCGGGTGATTCGAGATCTGGTCGCTGACGTCCTTCGCCTTCATCCCGAAGAACACGCTCACGCCGATCGCGATCACGCCGGCACCGGCGGCGCCGAGGCCGACGAGGCGGAGCCCGCCGCCGGAGGTGGTCTCGATGGGCGGCGCCTGTACCAGCGGCGGGTCGACGGGGTCGCTCGGTGGCGGGGTCACGACGACGACTGGCGCCTTGCACGGCTCGGCCTCGGTGACGCCCTCGTTGCCGAGCTCGAGCTGCAGCGTCACGGCCTGCGCGGTGGCGAACGTCCAGCTCTGCCCCTTGGGGTCTTTCTCGAGGTACATACAGAAGTACTTCAGGGCCTCGACCGGCTTCTTGAGCTTCTGGTACTCGGCGCCGACGTTCGAGAGCAGGACCGCGAGGGGGACGATGGCGTAGGCCTCGAGGTAGAGGTCGATCGCGGCCTGATGCTCGCTGGCCTGGCTCTTCGCGATCGCCTGCTTGGTCAGATCACCGGCCTGCTGCTTCTGCGCGGCGGTCGGCGCGGGCTGGGCCCCCGCGGTGACCGAGACCAGGCTCAGCGCCGACGCCAACATGGTCGCGACGACACGACGAGGAGTCCCCACCATGCGTCGAGGTTATCACCGAAGCTGCGGGAACAGGGGGGCGAGCTTGCTGACGACCTCGCCGTGCACGTGGCCGTTCGAGGCGACCAGTCCTCGACGGTGGGCGAGCTCGCCGCGGTAGTCGATGGGGTCGCCGAACAGGTCGCTGAGCCGGCCGCCGGCCTTCGCGAGGATGGCTTCAGGTGCGCAGGTATCCCACGCCTTGGTCTTGGCGGCGGGGTTGACGTAGAGGTCGCGGACGCCGAGCGCGATCAGGCAGAGCTTGACGCCGACGGAGCCGACGTTGAGCTCGTTGGCGATGCCGAGCTCGGTCTTCACGCGATCGATGTCCGTGCTGCGGTGCGACTTCGAGGCGACGAGGCGGACGTCGCTCGCGACGGCGACGTCGGACACGCGGAGCGGCTCGACGGCATCGCCGATCGCGACCCACGCGCCTTCGGGCACCGCATAGAACAGGCGGTCCTGCACGGGCTGGTAGACGGCGCCGAGCACCGGCACGCCGTCGCGGACCAGGCCGAGCATGACAGCGTAGCCATCCTCCTTGCGGATGTAGTCCTTGGTGCCGTCGATCGGATCGACGAGCCACAGCCGGGCGGCGGCCTGCGCACCGGGTGGCGGGGGCGCCTCCTCGCTGATCACCGCGTCCGCCGGGAAGGCGAGGGCGAGCCCCTCGACGATGATCTCCGAGCCGCGGCGATCCGCGGCGGTGACCGGCTCGTCGCCGGGCTTGAGGTCGACGATGATCTCGCCGCGCTGCATCGCCAGCACCTCGGCGCCGGCGCGGCGCACCAGCTCGACCGCGCAGGTCAGCTCGGGGCCGAGCACGCCGTCCTCGCCGGGCAGCCGCCGCGGAGTCAATTGCCGCCTCCGTTCGGCCACAGCAGGCGCTTCGCCTCGTCGACGCTCGCGACGCTGCGGCCCGCCAGCTTGACGAGCTGGGCGGCGGCGGCGACGAGCTCGCCGTTGCTCTTCGCCATCTCGCCGTCGGGCAGGTAGAAGTTGTCCTCGAGGCCGACGCGGACGTCGCCGCCGAGCGACAGCGCGGCCATCGCGAGCGGCCACTGCTCGCGGCTGATCCCGATCACCTTCCAGCGCGAGCCGGCGGGGACCTGCTCGGCCTGGAACGCGAGGTGGCGGGCGCTCGCGGGGATGCCGCCGAGCACGCCCATGATGAACGAGAAGTGGTACGGCGCCTCGATGAGGCCGAGGTCCGCGAGCACGCGGTGCGAGTTGGTGTGGCCGACATCGAAGCACTCCATCTCGGGCTTGACGCCGTGCACCTGCATCGCCTTCGCGAACCCGATGATGTCGTCGAACGAGTTGGTGAACACGAACTGGAACGCGAACTGCTTCCTGGACTCGCTCCACTTCGCGTAGTTCATCGAGCCCATGTTGAGGGCGGCGACGCTCGGCTTGAGCGCGAGGTGGCTGACGCGCTCCGACATCGGGCCGGCGCCGCCGGTCGACCAGTTGATCAGCACGGGGCAGCGCTGCTTGATCTCCTCCATGATCTTCGTGAACGTGTCCTTCGACCACGTCGGCGAGCCATCATCGTTGCGCGCGTGGATGTGGACGATCGCGGCGCCGGCCTCGTGCGCGCGGCGGGCCTCCTCGGCGATCTCGACCGGCGTGTACGGGATGGCCGGGCAGTGCTTCTTCGTGGTGACCGCACCGGTCAGCGCGCAGGACAGGATCACTTTGTCGTCGGACACGCAGGGACAGTTCCCTCTGGGAGCGGCCCTGTCAAGCAACAGCTCGCGTCAGCCCGCGGGCGTGAACGTGAGCGGATACACGACGATCGCCGCAGCGGACGACGCCGGGAATACGAGCTGCAGGAAGACCCGGGCCACGCACGGATCGAGCTCCGGCCCGCCGCCGGTCGCGACCGCCTCGGGGACCTTGCCATCGGGAGCGATCGTGAACTTCACGCGGACCGTCGCGGTCAGCGTCGGCTGCGCGGCGAGGGCCTGCTCGTAGCAGAACCGGATGCGTGACAGCGCGCCGGATCACGCGGCGCAGCAGGTCGGTGTCGAGTGCGCCGCTGGCCGAGGCGGGGCCCGGCTCGACGACGGCGCCGGCGGCGCGCTTGGCGGCGGTCGTCGTGCGCCGGCGGCGCGGTCCCCGCCGCTGCCCTGACCGCACCCGACCAGGAGCAGGGTGGCGACCGGGATCCGCATGACCGCGAGGATGGAGGACCGCCGCGCGGGACGCAATGATCTCCGCGGGGGCGACCAGCCGTCGGGGCGTCCAGCGCGGAGCAACCGAGGTCGGAGCCGCCGTGTCCACACGGCATGCTGCGCGCCATACTGGTGATCGGGGTGGTGGCGGCGTGCGCGAGCGGGGGCGAGCCCGCCGCGTCGCTCCCCGGCGGAGCGACCCGGCTCCGGGTGATGACCTACAACGTGAACTTCGGCATCGCCGGAGACCGCGCGGGGATCGAGGCGATCCGGGGCGCGTCGCCGGATCTCGTCGTGCTCCAGGAGACCAACGAGATGTGGGAGCGGGCGATCGTCGGCGCGCTGCGCGGGCGGTTTCCGCACCACCGGTTCGGGCTGCCGACGAACGAGTGGAGCGCGGGCGGCATGGGCGTGCTGTCGCGGTGGCCGATCGTGCGCGTCGATCAGCTCGACACCGCGGCGGGCCCGTTCTACGCGTGGCGGATCGTCGTCGACGCGCCCGGCGGCCTGCTGCAGATCCTCGACGTCCACCTCCATCCGCCGAGCGATCGCGGCAGCTGGGTCGTCGGCTACTTCACGACCCGCGCGGTCCGCGCGCGCGAGGCGCGCGACCACCTGAGCCGCCTCGACCTCACCATCCCGACGATCGTCGCCGGTGACTTCAACGAAGAAGACGAGGGCCAGGCCATCGCGGTCTTCCTCGCGCAGGGCTTCACCAACGCGCTGCCGCGCTTCCAGCCCGACGCCAACACCTGGGCCTGGCCTGTCGCCGGCACCACGCTGCGCTTCCGCCTCGACCACATCCTGCACGACAGCCGCTTCCGCGCCATGGCCGCCGACGTCGTGGCCGGCGGCCGCTCCGATCACGCGCCCGTCTGGGCCGACCTCGTCCGCCTCTGAGGGGACGCCCTCCACGAACGCAACTTCGTCGTGCGTAAGTCCGCGAGCTTGCTAAGCCCCGAAAGGGGACGCCCTCCACGAACGCAACTTCCGCCGCCACGTCGCACATCGGCCGGACGTCCGCCGCGCCGCCCGCCCCGAGGTCCGCCGCGACGTCCCGTGGACCTGCGCCGCGCCGCGCAGGTGCGCTAGTGGAGGGCGTCCCCGCGGCCGAACGCGAAGGCCGGGATCTCGGCGAGGCTCTCGATGACCTGCGCGCGCGGGTGCGCCGTCACGAAGGCGCGCTCGTAGGCCGGCGTGTGCGACGAGACGACGAGGCCGACGCGCGCGCCGAGCGCGAGCGGCATCGCGAGATCGAGCTCGAAGATGTCGCCGACGACGACGAGCTCCGCGAAGGTCGCGCCGGCGGCGGCGAGGATCTCGGCGAGGATGTCGTGGTACGCGCGGCGCCGCAGCAGCACGGGCCGATCGAGGCCGGGCAGGGCGAGCTCGGCGGCCGCGCCGGTCCACGCGTCATCGACATCGAACTTGCGCGCATGACCGCGCACGCGCGAGGTCAGCCACCCGACGCCCGGCGATGCCCGATCGAGCGCGGCGACCTTGCCGGCGACCGCGTGCGTATCGGAGTTGGTGACGATCCACGCGTCGACGCCGGCCAGGCTCGCCAGCACCTCGCCCGCGCCCGGCCGGAACACCGGGTGGCCGAGCGTCTTAGCGTAGTTGTACTTGTAGAGGACGCCGCCGAGCAGCCGCCCGCGGTCGATGGCGCCCGGCATCACGCCGAACGCGTCGAGCACGCGGTGCGCGATCGGGACCATCCGCAGGTACGGATCGACGGTGGCGGGCGCGACCGCCCGGCCCATCCACAGGAACGGGTGGGACGCCGGCGCGGCGGCGAGCTCGGCCTCCACGGTCGCGCAGATCGCCATCACGTCGGGATCGCCGGCGGGCCGGCCCACGAGCGCGCAGAGATCGTCGAGGTAGCCGTCGCGGAACGGCCGCCCCTCGGCCTCGGCGTCCGTCATGGTGCCGTCGAAGTCGAGGACGAGGACCGTCATGCGGTCCCACCCTACTACAGGGCGCACGGCACGTGCGATGCACGAGATCGCTGCATGCCCACCCACCTGAATCACCACGTCCCGTACGAGGAGGACGTCGAGGAGCGCTACCGCCCCCGGATGCAGCCACGCGCGAGCCTGCCGGTGCTGTGGCTGCTGTCCGCCGCGGTGCTCGCGATCCTGCTCTTCATCGTTCTCCGGAGCTGACACATGCTGCACGTCTCGCGGAACCCGTACGATCGGGCCGAACGCGCGTGGGTCGTCCCCGCGCTCGCGTTCGGCGCGATCGTGCTCCTGGTCGTGCTGTACCTGCTCGGCCTGCGCGCCTGAGGCGCGCGTGACCGGCGCGCTCACCGCTCACTTCGAACGCTGATCGTACACGCCGTCCCACCCGACCGGCGGTGGGGCCGCCGCGAGCTCGACGCACCGCGCCGCCATCACCGCCGCTGCGGGGTCGCCGGCCAGCGTCGCGAACAGCGCCTGGGCCTCGCCGAACGCGCGGTCGCGATACAGCGCGAGCGCGCGCGCGAACGTCGGATCGCTCTTGCCGGCGCGGCCGACCAGCTCGAACACCGGTGCCGCCTGCTCGCGCCCCTTGAGCCGCACCAGATCGATCTCGCGGAACACGAACGCGTCGCCGGCGGCGCGCGCGGTGGCTTCGCCGACCAGGATGCCGACGCCGTACTCCTTCGTCAGCGCCTCGAGCCGCGATCCGAGGTTCACCTGGTCGCCGAGCACCGTGTACTCGAAGCGCGCGGTCGACCCCATGTTGCCGACCGCCATCGCGCCGGTGTTGAGCCCGATGCCGATCGCGACCGCGGGCTTGCCGGTGCGCTGCCACGTGCGGTTGAGGCCGACGAGCGCCTCCTGCATCTCGAGCGCGACCTCGCACGCGCGCGTCGCGTGATCGGTCATGTCGACCGGCGCGCCCCAGATCGCCATCACGGCGTCGCCGATGTACTTGTCGAGCGTGCCGCCCGACGCGAGCACGAGATCCGTCATCGGCGTCAGGTACTCGCTCAGGAAGCCCGCGAGCTCCTCCGGCGGCATGCCCTCGCTGAAGTTCGAGAACCCGCGGATGTCGGAGAACAACACCGTGAGCTCCTTGCGCTCGCCGCCGAGCCGCGCCTTCGCGGGATCCGCGAGGATGCGATCCACGACCGGCCGGCTCACGTACTGCGAGAACACGCTGCGCAGGTGCGCCTTCTCGCGTCCCTCGGTGGCGAGGCTGCCGATCGCCGCCGCGAGCAGCACGAACGCGGCGAGCACGGTCGGGACCGCGACCGGCATCACGGTGCCGCGCCCGAACAGCACGAGTGCGAGCGCGAGGTAGCCGACGATGGCGGCGAGCGCGACCAGCGGCGGCACCCACGCGCGGCGGCGCACCCGGCGGAGCTGCGCTAGGCAGACGATCGCACCGAGCAGCAGCGTCGCGCCGGTGGTGGCGAGCCAGCCGGTGCCGACGAGGATGTGCCCGGTCAGGAGGTTCTCGGCGAGCGTGGCGTGGAGCTCGACGCCATCGGCCAGCGGATCGAGCGGCGTGACGACCTTGTCGCTCGCCGAGTACGTGTGGCCGACGA
This sequence comes from Myxococcota bacterium, assembly GCA_030857245.1. GTDB lineage: Bacteria > Myxococcota_A > Polyangia > Haliangiales > Haliangiaceae > JABFXX01. The sequence continues at coordinate 352 of JALZOI010000045.1, read as the reverse complement.
ACACCAGCTTGCCGGCGAGTGCGGCTTTCGGCGCGGTGCCATCGAGGATCTGTGCGGCCGAGATCCGCGCGAACTGCCCACGCCCCAGCACGTCGAGCGGTAGCGAGGCGGCGGCCGACAGCGGCAGCTCGGTCGTGCCGGCGTGCAGCCGCGACGTCCCGACCACGTAGCGGGTGTCCTGCGGCTGCCCGCGCTCGAGCAGCGCGACCGCGAGCCCGAGCGACATGTAGTGGCGGCCGGCGTGCTCGACGGCGAGCGGCATCCGCCGGGTGATGCCGTCGTCGTCGCGCAGCGTGTTGACCGCGCCGGCACCGAGCGCTCCGCGCGCGAACAGCGGCAGCGAGAACTGGAC
>JALZOI010000430.1 GCA_030857245.1 Myxococcota bacterium | reverse complement strand
CTTCAGAGGGCTCGCGCTTGATGCGCGACGCTTGATGCGCGAGAGGGGGTGCTCCCGCATGACCACGGACTCCGGACGCGTGCTAGCTTCGCGCGCATGCTTCGCCGCTGTGTCCCCTCGGCGCTGGTCGCGGGGATCATGTCTGTCACCGCCCTCGCGGGTGGATGCCGCACGTCGCTCGAGGACGACGGGGAGCCGGCCGGCGCCTGCAAGCTCACGACGACGGCGCCGTGCATGGAGGCAGACAACCACTCCGACCTCGCGTGGATCGAAGCCAACGTGTTCGCCTCGTCGTGCGCGTTCAGCGGCTGCCACAACGGGGCCGCCACGGCGGCGGGCCGCATCAACCTCAAGGCCGGCATGAGCCACGCGGCGCTCGTCGACGTCGACTCCGTGATCGAGCCAGGCCGCAAGCTCGTGGTGGCCGGGCAGCCGCGGCAGAGCTACTTGATGATGATGGTGCAGCACGTCGCCCCCGCGGAGATGGATCCGCCCGCGTCCGAACCGCCGGGCGAGGTCGGCTACATGCCGCAGAATGCGGGCGGGGCCGTCCTGTGCTGCCAGAAACTCGATGCGCTCGACCGCTGGATCACGGCGGGGGCTCTCAACGACTAACGTAGGCGGGGCATGTCGCCCCACCGGATCTCTCCCAACGCAACTCTCACGGTCTCTGTGTCCAACATTGTGAATTCACCAGGGGTTTGCTTGACGCAACCGCGCTCGCCTCGCTACAACTCAGGGCTAGTGCCGAGCTATCTCCCGCGGGGTCTTCTCGCTGCACGCGTGTCTTCGGAGGCAATCGACGGATGAGCTGGCTAAGTGAACTGTTCCAAAAGGGCGGGCCCTTCTTCATCGTCAACACGTTCTTCCTGGCCGTTGTAATCGGCCTGATTGTAGAACGTTCCATCTACTTCCTCGGTCGGGGCCACCTGAACGCGAAGGCGTTCCTCGAGCAGCTCCGCAAGCTGCTCTCGGCCAACAACGTCGACCGTGCGAAGAAGCTCTGCGATGCCACGACCGCGCCGGTGGCGCGCGTGGCGAAGGCAGGCCTCAACCGCCTGCACCGTGGCGAGGCCGCGGTCGCGCAGGCGATGGAAGAGACGATGACGGACACGATCCCGGAGATCAAGACCCGGGTCGGCGCGCTGTGGTCGCTCGCCAACATCACCACGCTCGTCGGTCTGCTCGGGACGATCACGGGTCTCATCCGTACGTTCAGCGCGATCGGCGATGCGAACCCGGCGGACGCCAAGAAGAAGCTGTCCGACGGTATCGCCGAGGCGATGTACAACACCGCGTACGGTCTCTCGATCGCCCTGATCTGCATGGTCGCCCACCTGCTGCTCTCGGCGGCCATGAAGAAGGTGATCTCGGACCTCGAGGCCTTCAGCCTGCGGTTCGAGAACCTGCTGGCCGATGGCGGCGCCGGTGCTTCGACGGCGGGTGCGGGTCGCGCACCCGCAGCACCGACCGAGGACGAGCACCAGTCGGCCTAGCGGATGCAGTACTCGGCACAACGGCTCCGCTCGAAGATGCGCACCGCCGTCCGGCGGCGCGAGGACCTGATCGAGCAGGAGGAGATGGAGGGGGGCGAGATCAATCTGATCCCGTACCTCGACATCGTCACGAACCTGATGCTGTTCCTGCTGGCCTCGGTCTCGGCCGGGCTGATCCTCGCGCAGATCGATACGACGCTGCCCGACAAGGCACCGCCGGCGATCAGCCCGTCGGTCACCCCGCCGACCAACCCCGACGAGCAGCCGCTGAAGCTGTTCGTCTCGGTGAAGCGCGACGAGATGATCCTGTGGTCGGCGACGGGCCTCGAGGGCACGCTGAGCCAGCCCAAGCCGGGCTACGTCTTCAAGCGGACCGGCCGCGATGGCGACGCCTGCGACGGCGCGTACATGTGCGAGTCGAACTTCTGTGACGCCGCGACGCTGCGCTGTGCAGCGGGTACGGAGGAGCTCGCTCCGGTCTTCGAGTATCGCAAGCTCAACGACGCGCTCTTCGAGATCGCGAGCCGCCGGTACGCCGGCAAGCAGCGCAAGCGCGAGACCTACTCGATCGTGCTGCAGGCGGACGGGGCGATCCCGTACGCGACCATCGTTTCGATCATGTCGGCGATGCGCTGCAAGCTCCCCGAGCTCGGGAAGGAGGTCGAGTCCTGCGGCCTGCCGACCGAGGACGAGGATCTGAAGAAGGCGCAGGACCCGATCGCGCCGAACGGCAAGCTCTACGACTCCGCCCGTGCGGCCTACGACCCGAAGAAGATGGCGCTGTTCCACGACATCCAGTTCTCGTCGGGGTTCGAATGAGCCGCCCGTGGCTCGCTCGGGGTGACCAATGAGCTTCACGCAGCGCGAAGCGCGCTCCATCATCCGCAAGGCGGTCGGGCGCGTGCCCGAGGGCGAGGAGATCCGCCACCTCAACATCATGCCGATGATGGACATGATGACGATCTTGCTCGTCGCCTTCATCGCGCAGGCGGCGACCAGCGCGACCGAGATCAGCGCCCGCACCGTCTCGCTCCCTCCGACGCTGTCGGCGGACGAGCTACCCGACGACGCGACCACGCTCATCATCACGCGCAACGGGATCGTCGTCCAGGGCGAGCCGATCGTGGGGATCACGAACGGCCAGGTCGACCCGGCCGAGAAGGAAGGCGGCGCGCTCGGCGTCAAGATCCCCCGGCTGACCAACTTCCTCGCGAACCTGCGCTCGCTGCAGCTCGCCAAGGCGCAGTCCGAGCCCGGGTACGACCCGAGCAACGCCCCGCTCCCCGAGATCATGATCATCGCGGACCGCAGCACGCCGTATCGCCTGCTGGTCGAGGTGATGTTCTCGGCCAAGCAGAAGGAAGCCGGCTTCAAGCACTTCCGCCTGATCGTTCAGAAGTCGTTCCCGTCCAAGGCGCCAGCGCCCTGAACCGGCCAGCGGCCGGGAATTGAGGCTGGCGGCCCGGTCGGAGCCCGGCGATCGGAGCCCCGGCCGACACCCCCTGCACTGGGGGCTCGCCACCGGGCCGCGCGGGGCTATAATCGGGTCATGAAGTTTGTGGGCGAACGTCGCGCTCTCGCCAGCGCCATCCTCGCGTTCTACGGCATGTTTTACACCGTGATCGCGCTCTCGAAGATGGTCCCCGAGCTCTCGCCGGCGTTTGCCGCGCTCGCGGGTGTCTACGGGCTCGCCTTCTTCTCGCTGGTCGCGGGCTACTTCTGGGCTCGCTGGTACTCGGTCGGCGTCGGGCTCTACGGCCTGATCACCGCCGCCGTGGGCATGTGGCAGGTCGGCGCCGAGCCGGTGCTGGTGTTCGTTGGCGCGACCCACCTCGCCGCCACGGCGATGCTGTGGGGCGGCGCGATGAGCGAGCCGTACGACGGCCAGACCGCGTGGCGCCAGAAGTTTCACATGGACGAGAACGCCGTGCAGCGCCTCGGCCGGTCGGTGATCCGCGCCGGCGTCAGCTTGCCGTTCGTCCTGCTCTACGCGCTCGCGCCGAAGCCGGACACCACCTCGCTGATCGCCTCGATCGCCGCGCTCGCGCTGACCGGCCTCGGGATCCGCGCCCTGATCCAGCTCAAGACGTGGGGCGTGCTCGCGCTCGGCGCCGCCGGTGCCCTGCTGACGACCCTCGCCGCCGCGAGCATCGCCACCGACGGCCTGACGATGGCGATGTTCAAGCCGACCCTCGCGGGTGGCCTGTTGATCGCCGCCGCGCTGCCGTTCGTCGCGCCGATGGTCCGCTGGATCTGCGGCTCGGCGCGCGAGAGCTTCGGCAGCCGCCAGTAACCGCCCTCCGTTGAATCCCGGATTCCGTCGCGCTACCGTCGGGATCATGGGTGACGGAACGTCCGGGGTGCGCCTGCTCGCGTGCCTCCTGCTGAGCGTGATCATGGGGATGGGGTGCCAGCCGCTGTACGGCAATCGACCCGACAAGCTGCTGAACCCGCCGCGCAAGAAGGCGCCGGAGGAGCTCCCGCAGACCGAGGCGAAGGTGCCGTACGTCGAGGACTGCACGGCGAACTTCCGCGATGACCCCAAGCTGGCGCGCCCGAACCCAGGCCTCGCCAACCAGCTCGTCGGTGATGGCGACACCGCGCTGCAGAACGCGACGAAGGCCAAGGATCCGAACGCCCAGGCCGAGCTGATCAAGCTCAGCATCGACAAGTATCGCAACGCGCTCGTGAAGGATCCCTACAATCACGACGCGACGTTGAAGCTCGCGCTGGCCTACGACTCGGTCTATCGCAAAGGCTGCGCGCTCGCGATGCTCAAGCGGATCGCCGCACTCCAGACGAACCCGAAGTACGCGAAGATCGCGAACCTCAAGGCCGACGAGGTCGTGGACAACGCCGGCTGGTTCAAGGGGTATCGCAAGGACGCGGTCGCGGCGGTCGGGCGATGAGACCGGCGACGCTGCGGCGGACGACGCGGCTCCTGTTCGTGCTCGTGATGGCCGGTGCGGGCGGCGTGCTCGGCGCGTGCGGCGGCACCCCGGAGATCACCGCGCCGCCCCCGCCGCTGCGCCCCGACCCCGAGCCCGTCGACGAGCGCCCGAAGCTGTCGGCGCAGAAGGACTGCGAGCCCACCGAGGCCAGCGCGGAGCTCAAGCCGATCTCGTTTGACGAGCGCTCGATCCCCGAGGGCTCCAAGCTCGCCGAGCAGGCGCGCTCGAAGCTGCGCACCGCGGAGACCGCCGAGGTCGATCGCTCGACGCGCGAGCAGTACATCACCGAGGCCGTCAACGACTTCATCACGGCGCTCGGCGCGGACCCGTACAACGTGCCGGCGACCTATGGCCTCGCCGCGGCGTACGCCCGGATCGGCCGGCGCCAGTGCACGATCAACCTGCTGGTCCGCCTGCTTCAGATGCGGCCGCACCCGAGCAAGCGGCCCGAGGTCGAGTCCCACCTCGACAGGCTCCTCGGCCGCAAGCAGGCGCTCGATCCCGACTTCTCGGAGATGCGGCGTGACGAGCGCTTCCGCGGCCTCATCCAGAAGATGTGTGAAGGCACCAACGACCCGAACTGCGTCTACGGCGCCCAGCGCGACAACCGCGAGCGCTAGAAAGCGGAACAGAAGAGCCGCGAAGAGTGGCCGCCAAGGATTTGTAGAAAGGAGGACGGGCGGCTGTCCCGATCGCGTTCACGCGACCGTTCGCGACGAGGGCGCCTTCATCCTTCCTTGGGCGCGCTTGGCGACCTTTGCGGCCCATCCGTCTCTTCGGTTGGCGCCTGAGACTCGCGGCCGGCACCGGCGCCTCAGGTCCTCGGCGGCTGTGAGCGCTGGGCGCTTTACGCGGGGCCTCCGGGGCAGTATGACCAGGGTCCATGCTGCGTAGCCCCGCCCTGCTCTTCGCATTGCTCGCGTCCGGCTTGCCCCCGACCCTCGCGGGTATCGGGACGGTCGAGGCTGCGCCCAGGAAGAAAGCCGCCGTGGGTGGGAAGTCCGCGCCGGCATGTGGCGCCCGGCTGCTCCCCCTCGTGGTCGGCAACCAGTGGACGTACACCCCGGTCGCCGCGCCCGCGCCGCTGCCGGAGAACCTCGCCCGCCTCGCGCCGGCAGCACCGAAGCAGATCGTGATCACGGTGACGGGAGTCGAGAAGCAAGGCGCCGACACCGTGGTGTCGCTCGAGGAGAAGCACGGCTTCGACGTCGGCAAGGACACCGCGAAGCCGGTGATCGTCGAGACGCTCGTCAAGGCGACCATCACCTGCAACGAGAAGGGCAAGTTCGATATCTCGCCCGAGTCGTTCTTCTTCGCCGGCGAGCCCGGCGGGTTCTTCAACCTCACGTTCGACAAGCTCAACCGGAAGAAGGAGACGAGCCTCAAGCTCGTGAAGGGCACGATCGGCGAGGCCGAGTGGATCGAGGAGATCGCGGCGCACTTCACCCGCGAGGGCACGAAGGGCTCGGACGCGAAGCTCAGCGCCGGCACCCTCGAGCTCGAGCGCAAGTTCATCCCGCAGCAGTCCGAGCAGGTCGTCACGAAGATGGGCACGTACGCCACCGAGAAGCTCGGCCTGACCACCACCGGTCGCGTGGTCCTCGATAACGCGCTCGCCCCGGAGGGCAAGCCGTGCACGACGAAGCAGCTCGATCCGGTGAAGAAGACCGAGGTCAGCATCCCCACCAACGTGTGCGACCTGCCGGCGAACTGGATCAGCCAGATCTGGCTGTCGGTCGACGTCGGCGTGGTGCAGACGCTCAACAGCTACGCGCACATGTACCAGCTCGTCGACATGCAGCTGAAGTGACGCGCTGGCGACTCGCGAAGCCGCTCCGCGCCGCGATCCGGGCGGGGCATCCCTGGATCTACGACCGCGCGCTCGCGCCGCCCAAGGGCATCGCGAGCGGCGAGATCGTGACGATCGTCGACGACGAGGGGCCCGTCGTGACCGCGTTCGCGGACCCGGCCTCGCCGATCCGGGCCCGCGTCCTCGACCTGCCCGGCGTCGTCATCGATGGCGGCTGGGTGCGCGCGCGCGTCGAGGCTGCGGTGGCGCGCCGCCTGCGCGATCCGCTGCTCGTCGGCTGCACGGGCCGGCGCCTCGTTCACGGTGAAGGCGATGGCTGT
>JALZOI010000429.1 GCA_030857245.1 Myxococcota bacterium | reverse complement strand
GGCGCGGGGAACGTGGGCGCGGGCTCGGCCGCCGACGCGGGCGCGGCCGTCGCGGCGGGCGGGTTTGATCCGGGCGAGCTGCAGACCCCGGAGTCGGTGCTCTACGACGCGACGCGCGACATGTACGTGGTCGCCAACATCAATGGCAAGCCGCTCGACGCCGACGGCAACGGCTACCTGACCGTCGTCAATCCCGATGGCTCGAACGAGCGCGCCACGGCGAACACGAAGTGGATCAACGGCGCCGCCGATGACATCAAGCTCGACGCCCCGAAGGGCATGGCGATCTCGGGCGACACGCTGTACGTCGCCGACATCACCGTCGTGCGTCAGTTCGAGGCGAAGTCCGGCATCCAGAAGGCCGACATCAAGATCGAGGGCGCCGCGTTCCTCAACGACGTCGCGTCCGACGGCGCGGGCGGCGTGTTCGTGACCGACACCGGCGTCGATGCGTCGTTCCAGTCGACCGGCGAGGATGCCGTCTATCACATCGCGAAGGACGGCAAGGTCACGACGCGGATCAAGAACAAGGACCTCGGCGGTCCGAACGGCGTGTGGCCCGGCGACAAGGGCTCGGTCTGGGTCGTCACGTTCACGAGCGGCGAGATCTTCGAGGTCGACGCGAAGGGGAAGAAGGGCAAGGCGCAGAAGCTCCCGAAGGGGCAACTCGACGGCATCGTCGGCCTCGAGGGCGGCGAGTTCCTGGTGTCGAGCTGGGAGGGCAAGGCGCTCTATCGCGGCAAGCCCGGCGGCGCGTGGAAGGAAGTGCTCACCGACGTCGAGTCGCCGGCGGACTTCGGCTACGACCCCAAGCGCAAGCGCATCCTGATCCCCGGGTTCATGACGAACCAGCTGACGATTCACCAGCTCTGAGCCCCCGGAGTTGGCCGCCAAGGCCGCCAAGGGACGCCAAGGATTCTTAGAGAAGATCGGTGGGTGCGCCCCTGGTCCTTCAACCGTCCTTGGCGCTCTTGGCGCGCTTGGCGGCCAATCTCTCCCGCTCACTGAGCGGTCACAACCGGCGCTTGCTCGCGGGCTTGCTCGCGGGCTTGGTCGCCGCCGGCTTGCCGCCGCGACCGCGATCCCGGCGCTCCGGCGGCGCATCGCGGCGGCCGAGGTACACGACGTACGCGCGGCTGCCGCCCGGGTGATGGACCGACGTCGCGAAGCCGGCGTCGATCATCCGCTTCTTGAAGATGGCGTTGACCTCCTCGGACCAGATCGCGAGGACCCCACCCGGCGACAGCGAGGCGTAGCTGCGTTCGAGCGCGACGCGCCCGTAGAACGGATCGTTGAGCCGCTTCGCCGCCGCGTGCGGACCCTCGTAGAGATCGAGGACGATCGCGTCGAACGAGCCGGGGCGGGCCTCCTCGATGACCCGCGCGACATCGCGGATCACGACGCGCACGCGGCGGTCGAGCGTGGCTCCGCGGGTGAGCGGCGCGAGCGGGCCGCGGCACCAGGTCTCGACCTGCGGCGTGAGCTCGGCGACCGTCACTTGCGCCTTGCGCGGCAGGGCATCGAGCGCGGCGCGCACCGTGTACGCCATCCCGAGCCCGCCGATCAGGACGCGCGGCGCCGGGCGATCGGTCAGCTGCTGACAGGCGAGGGTCGCGACCGCTTCCTCGGAGCTGCGCTCGCTGCTCGTCATCAGCACGCGGCCGTCGATGGTGATCAGGAACTCGCGCTCGCCGCGCTGGCGCAGCTGGAGCGCGCCCTCGGGAGTCGGGATGCTCTCCAGCACTTTCCACGGGACCATGGAGGCGCACCCTACTACCCACGCCGGTGATCGCGCGAGGTCGAGACGCCGGGCGAAACCGCGCACTGGGCGTTCGTGGTGCGGGCAGGGCGCTGCCCGGTGCGCCACGTCGCCGTCTGGAGGCACGCCGGGGCGGGCGCCGGCGGCACGCGAGATGCGTGGGGAGCTGCCATGACGGACCAGAGCGCAGCGAGCCAGACCGACAGCGAGCAACCCGTGGCCAGCGAGGAGACCGCCCAGCCGGTCCCCGAGGCTCCGCGTCACGTCAACAGCGTCGACGCGACGATGGGCCAGCCGCTGATCGCGCGCGTGGTCGCGCGCAAGCAGGAGCTCGAGGCCGTGCTCGGTGGGCTGCCGGAGGACGAGACGCGCGAGCGCGCCGACATCGAGCACGCGCTCGGCACGCTCGAGTCGCTGATGACCGGCGATCTCGCCCATGTCCCGGCCGTGGTCGCCGTGGATCTCAACACCTGGCTCGAGCGCCACAAGCACCTCGCCGAGAGTGCCGTCGACACCGTCGCCGAGCCGATGACCGAGGTCGACGCCGCGACCGACGCCGCGACCGACGCGAAGACCGACGCGAAGACCTAGCCGCCCGATCTCCCATCGCTGCTCCGGAGTGCGAGAAATGCGCGCGTCGCGGCCGACCTGGTCGCGGCTCGCAGTATTCTGCTCGAACACGCAAGGGGGACACGATGGGTCTATTTGGGAAGCTACTGGGCGCGCAGCCCGCGAAGGCACCGAGCGACGACGTGCTGCTGCTGCACTCGATCATGTGCATGGCCGCCGCGGACGGCTCGATCGAGGACGCCGAGGACGAGATGATCCGGAACTACGCGCACACGTTGCCCGAGTTCCGCGACATGGACGGCGAGGACTTCAACAAGTGCATGCAGGCGTCGGCGAAGATCGCGCACAAGTTCAACCGCGACATGAAGTCGTCGTTGACGGTGCTCAACGAGATCAAGAGCGACGTCGTCCGCAAGAAGGCGTTCGTGCTCGCGGTCGACATCGCGATGTCGTCGGGTGACATCGACGAGGCCGAGGAGGAGATGCTCGAGGCGATGCAGCGGATCCTGCTCGTCGACGACGACCTCGCCCGCAAGATCATCGAGGTCGTCTCGCTCAAGTACGTCAAGTGAGCGCCGTCCCTGGGACCGACCTGCAATCGCGCCGCGATCGGGTGCTTCGCGAGGAGCTCGTCGGGGACCGGGGCGTCAAGCATGCGCTCAAGAAGATCGACGAACGCACGAGCGGTTACGGCCTGCGCACCCGGCGCCGGCTGCTGACCGGTGCGCTCCGGCTGACCCGCGGGGTCGCGCCCGATGCGTATCGTGCGCTCGCCGTGTGCCGCGAGGTGCTCGGCTGGGAGCACCCGGTCGAGCTCTACGTCAAACCTGACCCGATGGTGCAGGCGTTCGTCACGCGCAGCGTGTCGGGCCCGCTGATCATCGGCGTCAGCTCGCGGCTGCTCGAGACGTTCTCGGCGCCCGAGCTGCAGTTCGTCCTGGGCCACGAGCTCGGGCACGCGCTCTTCGATCACTTCGCGATCCCGATGCCGGCGACCGCGACGCTCGCCGATGTCGGCGGCAAGTTCGTCAGCCGGCCGGTCTCGATCAAGCTGTACCTGTGGTGCCGCGCTGCCGAGGTCAGTGCGGATCGCACCGGCATGGTGTGCGCCGGTGCCGTCGAACCGGCGGCGCATGCGCTCCTCAAGATCGCCAGCGGGCTGGGCTCCAACGTGATCCGGCCCGACCTCGCCGCGTTCGCGGCGCAGATCGACGCGCTCCATGCGGCACCCGCCGCGTGCGCCGACGAGCGCGACGAGGACGAGCTGCTCGACTGCTTCGACACGCACCCGTACAGCCCGCTGCGCGTGCGCGGGCTGCTCGCGTTCGCGCGCTCGCGGACGTTCCAGGGTGCCGTCGGGCAGCCCGCCGACGGCATCGACAGCGACGAGCTCGAGCGCCTCGTCGAGCACGATCTCTCGGTGATGGAGCCGTCGTATCTCGAGGAGCGCACCGAGACCGCGCTGCTGATGCAGCGCGCGCTGTACTGCGCGGGCGTGTGCGTCGCGGCGGCGAATGGCGACATCGCGCCGTCCGAGCTGCGGGCGCTGCGCGCGCTGCTCGGTGCGAAGCAGGTCGACGTCCCCGAGGGCGGTGAGGAGCTCGCGGCCATCCGGCGCGAGCTCGCGGACAAGCTCGCCGAGGTCGTCGACAAGGTGCCGTTCGTCCAGCGCGCGCAGCTGGTGCAGCACGCGACGATCATCGCGAGTGCGGACGGCAGCGTCGAGCAAGTGGAGCTCGACGAGCTGCTGCAACTCGCCGACGCGCTCGGCGTCGATCCCGCGGTGATCGACCACACGCTCGCCGGCGCCGCCGCCGCGATGGACTGACGCGCCGCGGTGACCGGCCGGCACGCCGGCGGATGGCCTGGCGCGGTCGCCGGGGCGTGTGCCGTTTCGGCAGGGAGCTCGGGACGGACGGTCCAAACTGGCAACCCGCCAACGGCCGACCCGCCTCGTAAGCCCACAGGATGGCACGGGAACCGCCGAGGCGCTGCGGGCACGACGGCTGCACGATGTCTCGCGTGCGAGCGCCGTGGGATCACATCGGCACCCGATGTCGGCGGGCCGGCGCCCTGCTCGGGCTCGCCGGCTGCGCCGTGCTCGCAACCTGGAGCATCGATCGCGCTCGCCCGGAGCGGAGCCCCGGGCCGGTGGTCGCCGCTCTCGCGACGTCCGCTCCACATCCGGCTGATCCCGCGCTGGTGACCGAGCTGCCGCACCACCCGGCGATCACCGCACGCGTGACCGTCGACGGTGCACCGGTCGCCGATGCCATGGTCTCGATCACGGATGGCAGCCGGCCGCTGCTCGCGAGCGCGCGCTCCGATCGCGACGGCGTCGTGACGTTCCCGGCGCTCCCGCCGGGCGCCTACGAGCTGTGGGCGACGCGCCCGGGCCTCGCGTCGCCGGTCGCGCGCATCGTCGAAGCCGGCGCACCGATCGACCTCGTGCTCGCGGCGGCGGGTGATGTCCGCGGCAGCGTCGTCGCCGACGGTGCCGTGCCGACCGGCTCGATCGTGCAGCTCGTGCCGCGGGACGTCGATCACGTCGTGCGGATCGCGAGCCTCGACAGCGAGGGTCAGTTCGCGCTCGAGGGCGTGCCGCACGGCCGCTGGCGCGTCGAGGCCACGGTCCCCGGTCACGTGCAGCTCGCCGATCAGATCCTCGAGGTCACCGGGCGCGCCGCGCCCCTCGTCATCAAGCTGCAGCGGGCGGGCAGCGTCCGTGGCACGGTCGTCGACGCGACCGGCACGCCGATCGCGCACGCCGCGATCGTGCTCCGCGATCAGGCCGGCGCGGCCGCCACGACGCAGCGCTCGTTCGGACTGGGACCGTCGAGGCTGCGCTGGGTCCATCCGCTCGCCGGCACGCGGCTGCTGCCGGTCCGCGACTCGTCGCGCTACGGAGCATCACGACCGGGTGCGCGGCCCGCGGAGTGCGGCCGCGGCCACTGCGGCGTCGATCTCGGCAACCAGCGTGGCAGCACCGTGCACGCGATGGCCGACGGCGAGGTCGCCTCGATCTTCCCCGAGAGCCGCAGCGAAGCCGGGCGCCTCGTCGCCATCGCCCATGGCGGCGGTCTCAAGACGTTCTACATGCACCTCGACGAGATCCGCGGCGGCCTCGAGGTCGGTCAGCCGATCCGCGCCGGCGATCCGGTCGGCACGCTCGGCTCGACCGGCTTCACGCGCTCGGCGCCGCACCTCCACTTCGCGCTGACCTACGAGCGCACGGGCCGCACCTGGTACCTCGATCCCGAGCTGATCCTGCGGCACGCGGTCGTGCTGCCGGTGCAGCGCGCGCTCGATCCCGTCGAGCTCGATCCCGCCGCCCCGCTCGCGCGCGGCCCCGCGGTGGCGCCGCCCGCGGTCCATCACGTCACCACCGATGCGAAGGGCGCGTTCCGCGTCGACGGCGTCGCGCCGGGCACCTACGTCGCCGCGGGGTTCGCGATGCACCTCGCGCCCGGTGCGAGCGCGCCGTTCACCGTGAAGAGTGGCGCTGACACCGGCGGCATCGTCGTCACGGTGCGCGCCGGCGTGATGGTGACCGGGCGCGTGCTCGGGCGTGACGGCCCGATCGCTGGTGCCACCGTGATCGCGCGCGCCGGGTTCGGCGAGACCGCGCACAAGGTGGCGACGACCTCGACCGATCGGCACGGCGAGTTCACGCTGCGCTCGCTCGCGGGCAAGCTCACGCTCCAGGTCGGCGCGCCGAAGCACGGCGAGATCGAGCGGGCGATCACGGTCGACGAGAGGGACCCGAGGCGCTCGCTGCGGCGCGAGGACTTCAAGCTCACCGTCGAGGATGCCGAGCTGCGCGGCCAGGTGCTCGCCGCCGACGCAGGTCCCGCCGCCGGGGTCACCGTGCGCGTGCTCGAGGGTCCGACGCGCCGGCGCGCGCTCACCGATGCCCAGGGCCGGTTCGTGCTCGCGCCGCTCGCGACCGGGCGCTACCTCGTCGAGCTGACGTCGCTCGATCATCCGCCCAAGCGCGTCACGCTCGAGAGCGGGCGCTGGACCGAGCTCCGGCTCGACGTCGGCGGTGGCGCGCGCTGCCAGGTCCGCGAGGCGCAGAGCGGTGCAGCGCTCGCGGGGATCCGGATCGAGGCGAGTGGTCCCGGTGGTCAGACGGCGACGCGGGTCACCGACGCGCGCGGTGGCGTCGAGCTGCGCGGCCTCGTGCCCGGCGCGTGGAAGCTGACGGTGCGCGCGGCCGGCTACGTGCCCGCCACGCGCGAGGTCACGATC
>JALZOI010000428.1 GCA_030857245.1 Myxococcota bacterium | reverse complement strand
TTCACCGACTTCTTCGCCGGCGTGGGGGCGGCGCGCGCGCTGGCGCAGTCGGGCCTGTACCCGAGCAACGCGCGCCTGCTCGACGCGAACGAGGCGCGCCTGCACCGCGTGCGCTTCGATGGCAGCAGCGTGCTGCTGATCGGCTTCGAGTCCGCGGATCATCCGCTCGGGGCGTGGCTGGCGCGCGCGGTCGAGCTCGCACGCGATCATGGCGGCGTCGTGGTGTCGGGGCCGACCGAGAGCGACGCGCTGGCGCCGGATGCCGCGCGCGCCGCAGCGGGCGCCGGAGAGGCGGCGAGCACGACGTGGCGGCAGGCGTTCTTCGACGCGCCGTACCTGCAGTCCGCGCTGCTGTCGATCGGCGTGCTGTCCGATACCTTCGAGACGGCGTGCACGTGGACGCAGTTCCCCGCGCTCCACGCCGGCGTCGTCGCGGCGGTGACCCGCGCGCTCGACGAGGAGTGCGGCGGTGGCATCGTGTCGTGCCGGTTCACGCACGTCTATCCCGACGGTCCGGCGCCGTACTACACGTTCGTGGGTGCGCTGCGCGCGGGCGGCGAGCTCGCGCAGTGGCGGGCGATCAAGGCGGCGGCATCGGACTCGCTCGCGGCGGCGGGCGGCACGATCACGCATCACCACGCGGTCGGGCGCACGCACCGGCCCTGGTACGATCGCGAACGCCCCGCGCTGTTCGGCGATGCCTTGCGCGCGGTCAAGCGCGAGCTCGATCCCGGCGGGGTGTGCAACCCCGGCGTGCTCGTCGACTGAGCAGCCGACACGGGTGCCGACGGCTGCCGGCGGGTGCAGCCGGGTCACCACGTACGCCGAGCGCACCAGGTGCAGGAGGGGTGCGGGGTGCACACGCGTACGCGCACCACGCACGTGACCCTGATCCTGGGCGGCCTCGGCAGCGCCCGGTGGCCTCGGCGACCCGTCGGGCAGGCTCGCGCGGCCTCGGTGCGCTCGGCGGCGCCGGCGACCCGTCGAGCCGGCGCCTGCAGGTAGCGATCGCACGGTCGCCAATCCGTGGGCTCGCTGACGGTCGCTCGCGTGGTGGAACAGCGACGCACAGGACCTCCACATTCCTCCACTATTCGGCACGCGCGCGGCGCTCCACAATGGTTCGATGACGGCGAAGCCGAGACTCGAAGTGATGCAGATCGTCACCGGTTGTTCCTCGATCGAGCAGTTCGTCTCCGTGTTCCACCGGTTCTGCGATGCGCAGACCTGCTTCATCCCGCTGGCGGAGCTCCGGCCCGTCGGCACTGAGCTCGCGTTCTCGCTGCGGCTCGCCGACGGCACGCCGATGATCGGCGGCACGTGCGTGGTCATGCAGGCGTGGTCCACCATCGACAATCCGTACAGGCGCCCCGGGCTCCAGCTCCAGTTCCTGCGGCTCACGACGGAGAGCACGGCGGTGTTCCATCAGCTCCTCGCGCGCCGCAAGGTCGCGTCGCGGAGCGCGTCACCGACGGCCGATCTCGAGCCGCTGCTCGGCACCATAGTGCCGCCGCCGCGCCCGCCTGCGGGGGCGGTGAAGCCCGCGGCGCCAGCCGCCGCCGCCGCCCTGCGTGCGCCCCACTCGCCGCACGTGCTGCCTGCCAACCCGCTCACCGACTTCAGCGATGACACGCTCCACGCGTTCGTCGATGCGACCGTGGCCGAGGAGCGCGATCCCGTCGCGGCGATCGCGGCCGAGAGCGAGCGTGGGCTGCGCACCAAGGTCGGGCTCGCGCCGACGAGCCGGCGACCCGGCCGTCCCGCGCGGGTCGCGAAGCCCACGCAGCCGATCCCGGTGTTCGTGCGCGACGAGCCGACGCACCCGGTCTCGAAGTGATCAGGTCTTGGCGTCGACCTTGACCTCGACGCGCCGCGGCGGCAGCGGTCGGGTCTTGCCGAGCTCGACCTGACCGGCCAGTACGCCGATCTCGATCGCCATGCGGAGCAGCGCGACGCCCTGGCGGACCAGGAACAGCGTGATCGCGCCGGCGGCGCCGTACATCGCCTGGCCTTGCGCGAGGTACACGTACGCCAGGGTGACGACGATGAACAGCAGCCACCCGAAGCCGCGGTGGAGCAGGGTGATCGGCCGCTTCAGCACGTACGCGAACGAGCGCAGGTACGTGACGAGCACGCCTGGTTCGTGCGTGTCGTGGCGCAGCGTCAGCTCGAGGCGCGCGTAGTCCGAGACCGTCCACAGCAGGTGGAGCAGCAGCAGCGCGGGCAACGACGCGAGGAGGATCGGGCCGAACAGCTGGGGGAGGGTCAGCGCGTACTCGAGGCGGTCCGCGATGAGGCTCATGCCGGCCCCGAACACGAACAGCACGAGCGCCCAGCCCGGCAGCGCGCACAGCGCGAGCCGCGCGTACGCCAGGTAGGTCGCCACGCCACTCGCGCCGAAGCAGCGCGCGGTATCGCCGCGGCCTTCCGGACGCTGCGCGAACACCCCGTAGACGCCCCCGATCAGGAACCACGACGCGAGCTGCCAGAACACGAGCGTACCGAAGGCCAGCGCGCCGATCGCGAGGAAGCTCGCGTTCGCGTGGCGGACGCACCAGACCAGCGCGACGAGATCACCGTCGACCGCCTCGTCGAACAGCGGCAGGTGCGAGAACGCTTGCGCGAGCACGACGGCCATCGCCACCATGCACGCCGCCGCGAACAGGCTCTGGACCACGAACAGCGCGAGCAGCGTGCCGGTGTACTTCGAGACGGCGCGACCCCCCGCGCTCACGAGCTCGCGAAACCGCAGGCGGCTCGCCATCACAGCCCCACGATCTGCATGAGGGTCTGCGTGATCGCGGCCAGCCGCGCCGCCGCGCGCAGCGACGCCGAGCCGTCGCCGTCGAGGCGATAGCGATGCTTGACCCGCGAGGCGAGCGTCAGCTTGTTGTCGGGATCGATCCAGACCTGGGTCAGGCGCGTGCTGCGCTCGACGACGAAGCGCTCCCACGTGCTGTGACCGCGATCCTCCCACCGCACCCGGTGCGTCGACCCATCGGCGAACTCGAGCTCGACCTCGACCGGCACGTGGATCGTGCCCGTGTTGGTGATCACGACCTCGCAGGTGTAGCCGCCGGTCTCGGGGGCATCGGTCTCGGTGACGGTCTTCCGGCCGGTGCCGTCGCCGAACACACCGCGCGGCGGGTGAGCCTTGCGGCACGTCGCCGTGCGTAGCCCGAGCTCGATCGCTCCGACCTGCTCGAAGGCCGGGCCGAAGAACCACGACAGGTCCTGCCCGAGCTCGCGCGACAGCGTCTCGAACAGATCGCGGCCGGTCGGATGCTTGAACGCGAACGAGCGCGCGTAGACCTTCATCGCGGCGGCGAACCTCGACGCGCCGACGATGTTCTCGAGCGTGTGGAGCGTCTGCAGCGCGCGCTCGTACGACGCCTCGCCGTACGCGTCGATGTCGACGAACGCGAACGCCGCCGTCGCGATCGGCGAGGGCAGGGCCTCGTGATCGGAGGCCGCGCGGCGGAGGGCCACGATCTCGGCCTGCCAGCCGCGCCAGTCGATCAAGCTACCGCGCGAGCCGTAGAGGTCGTTCATCACGCGCGCGTCGGCCCACTCGTTCACGCCCTCGTCGAGCCACGGCTCGAGCGGCTCGTTCGACGCGAGCATGCCCTGGAACCAGTTGTGGCCGATCTCGTGGATCGTCACGAGCTCGGGCAGCCGGATCCCCGGCCGCGCGAACACGGTGTCACCCGCGGTCGTGACCAGCGTCGGGTACTCCATGCCGCCGGCTCCGGCGGTCGCGTCGAGCGGCGGATCGATCACCGTCATGATCGGCCACGGGTACGGCACGAACGCGGCCGAGAACCGTTCGATCGCACCGATGCCGGCCTGGAGGTGACGGCGCGCGAACGCCGCCTGCTCGGGCCGGTGGACGACGCGCACCTCGACGGTGCCGTCCTCCACCGTCGCCTGCCCGGAGATCACGTCCATGTATGGATCCGCCATCCACGCGAAGTCGTGCACGTCCTCGGCGCGGTACGTGTACGTGCGCGTGCCGCCCGGTGACTCGGTGACGGCGGTGAGCACGCCGGTCGCGGCGACCACGTAGGTGCTCGGCACGGTGAGCCTGACGTCGTAGGTGCCGAAGTCGGCGAAGAACTCCGACGCCGCGTGGTGTGGCCGGCACTCCCAGCGCTCGCTGCCCGCCGGCCCGACGCGCACGCCGATCTTCGGAAACCACTGCGCGATCAGGTGGAACTCGCCCTTGTAGCCGGTGCGCGCGAACACCTCGGGGAGCTGCGCGGTGAACTTCCACTGGATCTCGACGGTCGCGCCCGGCTCGACGGGGGCGGGCAACGCGAGCTCGACCACGGTCTCGTCCGGCGGCTCGGGATACGTCAGCTTGCCCACCAGCTCGACGCCGTCCATCGTCACCGACTCGATCTGGATCCAGCCCCAGCCGTGATCGCTCGCGACCGCGCCGCGCATCTCGCCCCGCGAGGTCCGCATGAACAGCGAGGCCTCGTTCTTGAAGGCGTTGAGGTAGAGGTGGAACGGCAGGACGTCGACGGCGCTGCTGCCTGCGTTCGTCCAGGTCAGCGTCTGCGACGCGGTGATCTGGTGGCGCGCGGCATCGAGGCGCGCGTCGATCTGGTAGCTCGCGATCCGCTGCGACCGCGCGGGACCGCCACCGCGGAGTGCCGGCCCCGGGTCGATCTCCGGCAAGGCGCGGACGCGCGGGGCGCCGTGATCACGTCCGCAGCCGGCGATCGACGTGCCTGCGAGGACCGCGACTGCGACGACGACGAGCGGGCGGAGCACGCCTCTCTATACCACTCCTCTGCTACGGTCAGCCGCATGGACGAGCTCGAGGTGCAGAGCCGCCGAGCTCGCGTGATCGAGCTCGCGGATCCGGCGGCGACGCGTCGGGCCGGCGCGGCCCTGGCGGCGCTCGTCGCAGGCGGCGACGCGATCGCGCTGATCGGCGATCTCGGTGCGGGCAAGACCACGTTCGTGAGCGGCCTCGTCGAGGCGCTCGGTGGCGGCGCCGCCGCGAGCCCGACGTTCTCGCTCGTCAACGAGTACCCGGGCGGCCGGCTCGTGATCTGGCACGTCGATCTCTACCGGATCGAGCGCGAGGCCGAGCTGGTCGAGCTCGGTCTCGACGACGTGCTCGGCGAGCGGCGCGGCATCTGCCTCGTGGAGTGGGCCGACAAGTTCGAGGTGCTGCCGCCCGATCACCTCGTCCTCGAGCTCGCGCACGCGGACGCGACCCGGCAGCTCACCGCGCGCGGCACCGGTGCCCGGGGGCGCACGCTCGCCGGCGCGCTCGAGGCCGAGCTGCTACGGTCAGCCGGATGAAGCGACCGGTCCTGCTCGTCGTCGCGATCCTGTGCGCCACCACCGGCGCGCGCGCCGACCGCCTCGAGTTCGATCCGGCGTCGATCTACAAGGTCCCGCGCGGCGCCGCGCCGACGGATGGCGCGGCGGACGCGCCGATCACGATCGTCGAGTGGAGTGACTTCTCCTGCGGCTACTGCGTGCGCGTGCAGACCACGCTCGATCACCTGACGAGGCTGTATCCCGGGCAGCTGCGGTTCGTGCATCGCACGCTGCCGCTCGACGAGGACAACACGCTGACGGCGGAGGCCGCGCTCGCCGCTGCGGCGCAGGGGCGGTTCCGGCCGATGAGCGATCGGCTGTACGCGGTGCACGGCCGCGCCGATCGCGCGGCGGTCGAGCTGTTCGCGCGCGAGGTCGGGCTCGACATGCTGCGGTTCCGCGCGGCGCTCGACACGCACGCGTACCGCAAGCAGATCGACGCCGACGTCCAGGACGCGATCGCGCTCGGCGTCACCGGCACGCCCGCCTTCTTCATCAACGGTCGTCCCGTGCATGGCAACCAGCCGCTCAAGGTGTTCGCCGAGGTCGTCGATCAGGAGCTCGCGCGCGCCGGCCGCGCGCAGGACGCGAGCTACGAGGCGCTCGTCGGCGTCGGCAAGCCCACCGCGGACGCCACCGACATCCAGCACGAGCGGTTCGAGCTCGATCCCACGGCCACCTACAAGATGGGCCTCGGCCTGCCGGGTCATCAGCAAGGCTCCGACGACGCGCTGATCACGATCGTCGCGTGGGGCGATTTCCAGTGTCCGTTCTGCGCGAAGATGGCCCCCGTCCTCGACGACCTCCGCCGCAAGTACGGCAAGGAGGTGCGCGTCGTGTATCGCCACCTCGCGATGCCGTTCCATCGCAAGGCCTCGCTCGCCGCCGAGGCCGCGGTCGCGGCCGCTCACCAGGGCAAGTTCTGGGCGTTCCACGATGCGGTCTACGGCAACTTCGGCGCGCTCGGCCGCAGCGACCTCGAGCGGTTCGCCGAGGCCGCGAAGCTCGATCTACCAGCGTTCCGCGCCGTGCTCGATGATCGCCGCTATCGCGATCTGATCGTCGCGGAGGCCGCCGCGGCCGAGGCGCTCGGGATCGACGGCACCCCGACGGTCTTCGTCAACGGCAAGCCGGTCGCCGGATCGCGCGACACCGCGTCGATGGCGAAGCTCGTCGACGAGCACCTCGTGCAGGCGCGCGCGGCGGTGCGCAGCGGGATGCTGGCGCGCGACTACTACGCCGTCGTGATG
>JALZOI010000427.1:5951-6595 GCA_030857245.1 Myxococcota bacterium | reverse complement strand
TGACCCAACTGATGCGCGCACTCACTCGTCACGAGAACTCCACGCCCGCTGTTGCAACGCGAACGAAGGCCGCGTAGTGATCACCCCGACCGCCACCGAGATTCAACAGTCGACGGGACATCGCCCAGCCCTCCACCCGAAGAAGACACGCCGCTTCTCTTTCCGGCCGCCGCGCGACGGCGACGACAAGGGGGGCTCGACCTTCGATTTCCTTGGCTTCACGTCCTACTGGCGACGAACGAAGCGGGGGATGCAGCGGATGGCATTCAGGACTCGGGGTGTGCGCCTTAGGCGGGCTATCAATGCCGCCACCGACTGGTGCCGACGTCATCGACACGAGCCGGTCGAGGAGCAGCACCTAGCTCTCACGCGCAAGCTGAACGGGCACTACAACTACTTCGGCGTCAACGGGAACAGCGACGCACTGAATCAGCTGCGCTACTGGATCACTCGAGCATGGCGAAAGTGGCTGGACCGAAGAAGCCAGCGAGCGCGAATGAACTGGACGCGGTTTCGCGAGCTGCTCAGGCGATTCCCGCTTCCAGCGCCCCGGATCAGAGTGCAGATCTGGGGCAAGCCGTAAGACGACCCGACAGAAGAGCCGGATGGTGGAAATCTCCTTGTCCGGATCTGGGGAGGGCCCC
>JALZOI010000427.1:0-5941 GCA_030857245.1 Myxococcota bacterium | reverse complement strand
CGGCCGGGGCTACTCGACGGGCCGCCAATGGACGCCAAGGATCCGAAGAGAAGAAAAGTCGGTGGGTGCGCCCCTGGTCCTTCAACCTTCCTTGGCGCTCTTGGCGCGCCTGGCCAATCTCTCCCGCTCCCTGAGCGCGCGGCTCGGTCGTCACCGCGGTGGAGATGACGAGCGAGAGCCGTCGGCGCTGCAACGCGGCGCCGCTGCCGGTGTCAGTCGGTCGTGGCACCGGCAGCGAGGACGATCCATGCTCGGGCGATGCGCGCGATCGGGATCTTCGCCATGTGCGCACTCGTCGCGGGCACGGCCGTCGCCGACGTACCGCGCACGCAGCGCGTGCTCGATGTCGGGATCCACGAGGGCGTGCCATGGCCGATCATCAACGCGCCGATCGACGGGCCCTTACCACCGGCGCCGAGCTCGAGGGAGGCGCCGCCACCGGCACCGACCCGGGCGGGCGCGAAGGTGCTCGCCACGATCGACGAGATCCGCAGCTCATTGCGGGACACCCGGTATCAGGCGGCGACCGCCGTGCGGGCGCGCGACGGTGTCTACCACTGGGACTGTTCCGGCATGGCCACGTGGATCCTGCGCCGGTCGGCGCCGGTCGCCTGGCAGGCGTTGAAGAGCAGCCGCCCGGTCGCCCGGGACTACGTCGCCGCGATCGAGCGATCGCCCGTGACGCGACCGCGTGCGGGCTGGCAACAGATCCCACGGCTGGCCGACGTGATGCCGGGAGATGTGTTTGCCTGGCGCCGCCCCCGGGGGCTGCCGAGCAAGAACACCGGCCATGTCGGGTTCGTCGTCGACCGCCCGCTGCCGGTGCCCGGCTTGCCGGGTGGCTGGGCGGTGCGGATCGTGGACTCGACGTCCTCCTACCACCAGGATGACGCCCGGGCCGACGACGTCGATGGCGGCTTCGGGACCGGCACGCTCGTGTTCCTCGTCGACGACCAGGGTCGCGCGACGAGCTACGGCTGGTCCGGAACGCGCAGCGAGTGGTACATCGTCACCCCCGTCGTGTTCGGTCGCGTCGCTCGCTGAGCCGCTACCGCACGCAGTGCTCGGGCATGCCGGCCTCGCAGGCGCGCAGGTTCGTGCACAGCGTCGGCTCCTCGGCGCACGCGCGCTCGAACAGCGAGAGCGCGTGGCGCACGTCCGCGTGCGGCACGGCGTCCCGGCCGATCAACACCGCCCCGAGGTTGTTACAGCCGTGCAGGTCATCGCCGGCGCACGCGCGCACGAACAGCTCGCTCGCGCGGGTGCGATCGAGCGGCACGAACCTGCCGGCGAGGTGCATGAAGCCGAGGTCGGAGCACGAGCCGGCGTCGCCGAGCTCGCACTGGCGGCGGCAGTCCGCGACGTCGTCCTGCTTGCAGCGGTGCGGCAGGTCCGCCCGCGGTTCGCGGCACACCCCCGCCGACCACACGAGCCCGCGCGGGCACGCACCCGCCGAGGTCTGCCGCGAGCCGACCCCTCCCGGATCAGGCGCCGTCGCGATGGGTGCGGACACCGGCGCCACGATCGCGACGAGATCGAGGCGGAGCGGCGACGCGCACCCCACCGGCGGCGCGGTCGCGCCCGGCACCGCGCGCTGGCACGCCGTGCGATCACCGTCCTGCTGTTGCCACTGCTTGGCGCTCGTGCCCGGGTCGACGCGCCGACGCCCGCCACGCCGAGCTGGCCGTCGACGGCAGCGCTGGTGGCGGTCGCGAGCGTGAAGGCGCCCGTCGTCACCGCGCGGACGAAGTGCGTCGCGCCCTCGCACCGCCCGCGGAGCTGACCGGCGCTCGCATCCGCGACCGACGACATCTGCTTGCCCGCGATCGACAGCGCGACGTCGAGCGAGGCGCCCTGCTGGAGCTCGGCTCTCGCGGACGCGGCGACCACGCCCGCAGGCAGGTTCGCCTTGATCTCGCCGGCGGTCTTCAGGTGAAGCTTCTGCTCCTTGTACGAGACTGCCGGCGAGCGTGCAGTCGGGCAGCACGCGCAGCGCCTTGCAGTCGTAGGCGACGACCGCGACGCCGCGCTGCATCGAGACCTCGAGATCCGCGCGAGCCTCGGCGCGCCAGTCGACGACGAGCGGCTGCGGGCTGCCATCGCCCGACACGCAACGCTGCCCCGCGGCGTGCGCGTACGTCGGATCGGCCGGCCGCAGCTGCTGCGCCGTTCGCCCCCCCGCACGATGACGACGACCCGACGACGCCGACCCCGACGACCACGGCGAGCGAGCAGCGAGTCCACATGGCCTTGCGCGTAACATGGCGCGCCGCCCCGGTGCCCATGGCAAAGCAGCCGGCCGGCGTTCGAGGAGCGCGCGCACGCGAAGCCTTACGCCGGCCTGACCCACCCGTCGGTCGGCGGGGTGGATTCTGCTGTACGGTCGTCGGATGGTGCGCGCGGCGATCGTAGCGTTGTGCATGGCCTGCTCGGCTCCTCCGCAAGGCTCCGGCTCGCAGCCCGCCTCGGGGGTCGGCGCGACCGCGGACGCCGTCACGCGACCCCGGATCGTCGCGCACCGCGGCGCCTCGCACGACGCCCCCGAGAACACGCTCGCGGCGTTCCGCCGCGCCTGGGAGCTCGGCGTCGAGTGCGTCGAGCTCGACGTCCGCCTGACCCGCGATGGCGAGGTCGTCGTGATCCACGATGCCACCACGAAGCGCACCACCGGCGCGGATCGCCCGGTCGCCGAGCAGACGCTGGCGGAGCTGAAGGCCCTCGATGCCGGGCGCTGGAAGAGCGAGGCGTTCGCGGGCGAGCGGATCCCGACGATCGCCGAGGCGCTGGCCACGATCCCGCGCGGCCGGACGATGTTCATCGAGATCAAGTCGGGCGTCGAGACCGCGCCGGCCGTCGCTCGCGCGATCGCCGCCGCCGATCCACGACCACGAGGCGCGTTGCTCGCCTTGCAGGGCTACGACGCGGCGGCGCTCGCGACGTTCGCGGCCGAGCTGCCCGGCGCGCCCGCGTACTGGACGCTCGATCCGGCGCGCGACGCTCACGGCCGCCCGCAGCCCTACCCGAGCTCGCTCGTCGCCGAGGCGCGGCGCTACGGCTTCGCGGGCCTCGCTCTCGACTACACCGCCGTCACCCCCGCGCTGCTCGCCGCCGCACGCGAGGCCGGCGTGATCGTCGACGTCTGGACGATCAACGACGCGCCGACGCTCGCGCACTGGTACGCGACCGACGTGCGCTGGATCGAGACCGATCGGCCGGAGCTCGCACCGGCGCGCTGACGGCCGTACCGGTCAGCGCAGCTGCTTCCAGTCGGCGCGGACGCGGAGGTACGGGCCCTTGAAGGGCGGCGGCGCGCCGGCGGGCCCGATCACGTAGTCGACGCGGCGGTTCGCGCGCTCGTCGGTGCCATCGGGCGTCTTCATCTTCAAGACCTCCTCGCCGTAGCCGGCGAACGCGATCGGCAACGCGAGGCCCTGCTTGCGGAAGTAGCTCGCGATCGCGCGCGCCCGATCGAGCGACAGCTTGCGGTTCTTCGCAGTGGCGCCGACGGTGTCGGTGTGGCCGGCGACGTAGAGCTGCATCTTCACGAACTTCTCCGAGCGCTTCACGACGTCCGTGATCTTCGCGAGGCTGGCGTCGAGCTTCGCGTCCTCGCCGGGCGCGATCACGGCGCTGTCGACGGCGAAGTTGACGTCCTCGTGCGCGATCGAGACCGACCACGGGATCAGCTCGACGTTGGTGGCGATGCCGTCGGCGGAGACCGCGCGGAGCTTGAGCATCAGCACGCGGGTGTTCGCGGGCTGCGTCCACGAGACCGCGAGCCAGGTCCCGGGTGCCTCCTGCCGATACGTCGCCGCGCCGGTCGCGAGCTGCGTGCCGTCATCGCCGATCACCACGAGCTCGGCGCTGCCCGCC
The DNA here is from genome assembly GCA_030857245.1 of Myxococcota bacterium. Classification (GTDB taxonomy): domain Bacteria; phylum Myxococcota_A; class Polyangia; order Haliangiales; family Haliangiaceae; genus JABFXX01. The sequence goes on along the minus strand of JALZOI010000427.1, from coordinate 2,068 downwards.
GGCCGTGACAGCTGAAACTGCAGCACGCGCTTGTCGAGATCGAGGTGGTCCGCGTCGTAGGTCACCTTCATCGCCGCGCGGACCAGCGTCTCGAACACGAGCGCGTCACTCCACCGTCCTTGCTGGCCGGCGATCTGCGCCGACAGCGTGCCCTGATACGACGCCTTGCCGCCGGCGCCGTCGCCGATCGCCAGCATCACCGCCTCGCCCTTCGCGAGCGCCGGGTGCCGCACCGTGAAGCGCTTGCCGTCGTCTCGCTCGAGCTCGACGCGGAGATCGGTCACGCGCTGGACGGCGGTCACCCGGATCACCGGCTTCTGGCCGACGGGCACATCACCCTTGAGCTCGAAGCTCACGGGCTGCGCGCGCGCCGGGCCAGCGACGAGCAGCAGGAGGAGGACGACGAGGCAGCGCATCGGCCGAGCATAGCGCTCCTGCGCGCGCCGCTGCGGATCTTCCCGACCGCCCGTGACGCACGACGCACGACCTCGCGGCGCGCGATGACAGCCGCGCCCGCGCGCACCTGCGGAGGCACCGCAGCGTCGAGGGACCGCCCGCCGTTGACAGCGCCCGCCCCCGAGCCAGGGTTTCGAGATGCGGTCCCACCGACCTACGCTCCTCGTGGTCCTCGCGGCTGGCCTCCTGGCGGGTGCGGCCTGCGACGCCACCGAACCCCAGCGCCCCGGGCGGCCCGATCCGGCCGTGGCGGCCGAGCTCCGCGCGCTCGTCGTGCCGATCACCGAGGGGTTCCGCTTCGACCCGATCATCGAGCTCGCGGCCGAGCGCCAGGTCGTCCTGCTCGGCGAGGCGACGCACGGCACCGACGAGTTCTACCGGACCCGCGCCCTGATCTCGCGACGGCTCGTCGAGGAGCACGGCTTCGACTCGATCGTGCTCGAGGCCGACTGGCCCGCCGTGGCGCGCGTCGATCGCTACATCCGCGGCGAAGGGAGCGATGCCAGCGCGGGGCAGGCGCTCGCCGAGTTCCAGCGCTTCGCGGTCTGGATGTGGCGGAACCAGGCGTTCGCCGAGCTCGTCGAGGAGCTCCGCGCGCTCAACGCCACGCGCGCGCCTGCGGATCAGGTCCGGCTGTTCGGCATGGACCTCTACAGCCCGATCGAGTCCGGCGCCGCGGTCGTGCGGTTCCTCGACCTGCACGATCCCGCGGCGGCGCGCGCGGCGGAGCGCGCGTACACCTGCCTGGTCGCCGCCTCGAGCTTCCAGCGCGCGGCGAACGACCCGTCCTGCGCCGAGGCGGTCGCCGAGCCGCTTGCGGAGGTCACGCGGCTCGCCGATCAGCCGGGCGGGTTCTCGGCGCTCCAGAACGCGCGGGTCGCGGTGAACGCCGAGCGCTACTACCGGCTCACGCGCGGGGGCTCGCCGTCGTCGTGGAACCACCGGGACCGCCACATGGTCTCGACGCTCGTCGCGATCGAGGAGGAGCTTCGCGCGGCGCGCGGCGAGGTCCGCCAGATCGTGTGGGCGCACAACTCGCACCTCGGTGATGCGCGCGCGACGGCGATGTCCGACCGCGGCGAGGTCAACGTCGGTCAGCTCGCGCGCGAGCTGTGGGACGCCGAGGTCCTCACCGTGGGCTTCACGACGTACACGGGCACGGTGTTCGCCGCACCGGCCTGGGGCGCACCGGGGCAGGTCTACGACGTGCGCCCCGGTCGCGCCGACAGCATCGAAGGCTGGTTCCACGCGGTCGGCGTGCCGGCGTTCGTGCTGATCACCGATCGTCCCGGGGTCGCCGCGCTCCTGCCGCGCATGCTCGAGCGTGCGATCGGCGTGATCTACCGCCCGTCGACGGAGCTCCAGAGTCACTACTTCGCGGCAAATATCGCCGCGCAGTTCGATGCGGTGATCCACTTCGACACCGCGCGCGCGCTCGTGCCGCTCGACCGCGCCGCGCGCTGATCACCGACCTACGCGCGATCCGCGATCGCGGGCGCGGCGGTCCATGCGGCGCTGCGCGTCCAGAGCTCGGCGGCGAGCGCCGGGTCGTGCGCGAGGGCGTTGGGCTCGCGCGGTCGCCCGCGACGATCGTAGTACGCGCCGGTCGGTG
>JALZOI010000426.1 GCA_030857245.1 Myxococcota bacterium | reverse complement strand
ATCGCCGCGTCGGCCTCGGCGAGCTCGCCGGCATGCGGCGTCCACAGGCTGCGGGTCGCGAGCGCCGCCCGGCGCACCGCTCGCCACGCGAGCAGCGCATGCTTCGCATCGGAGCGCGCGAGCCCGGTCAGGCGCGCATAGGCGTCGTCGACGTGGGGCGCCAGCGGCAGGTACCAGCGCGCGCTGGTCTCCCACGCGGCGATCGCATCGGCCGTCCGGCGCGCGGACAGGGCGGCATCGCCGGCCGCGAGCGCACGCCGACCCTCGAGCACGACGCGGATCCCCAGCGCTCCCAGCGCGGCGAGCACGATCCCCGCGATCACCAGCGCGCGCGTGACCCCGCGCCTCACACGAAGTCCCGGCGGTGGAACAGCAGCGCCGCGAGTGCGAGCAGGCCGATGATCCAGCCGACGCCGTGCGCCGTCGACAGCCCGACGTAGCCCCACGACACGAAGTCGCCGTGCACGCTGGCGTGGGCGCCGTCGACCGTGCGGCCCGACACCGCGAACAGGTGGAGGTCGGGCACGATCTGCAGCGTGATCTTCGAGATCCAGCTGATCGCCGGCGATGCATCCCGGGTCGCGGCCTCGATATCGGGCGTGACGCGGCCGATCACCCACAGCGCCAGCGCGAAGATGCCGGAGAGGAACGGCGTCGAGAACGACGAGAAGAAGATGGCGATCGCGGCGACCGTCAGCACCTCCATCCACGACAGCACGATGGCCTTGAGGATCGCGTCGCTGACGTCGAAGCCCTGCCACGTCAGCATCAGCCCCATCGCGACGGCGAACACGCCGACGAGCACGCTCAACACGAGCGCCATGCCGAGGTACTTGCCGACGACGAACTCCCAGCGCTCGATCGGCTTGCTGACGATCGAGTGGATCGTGCGGCGCTGGACCTCGGTGTAGAGCAGGAAGACGCCGAGGAAGATCGCCGTCAGCGAGCCGAACAGCGAGATCCCGGCGAGGCCGACGTCACGCGTGACCCGCGCCTCCTCGTTGGTCGCGAGCTGGCCGAGCACGAGCGTCATGAGGTTCGCGCCGAGGACCAGGACCAGGATCCCGTAGAGCACGCGGATCCGGACCGCCTCGCGGAACGTGTTGAGCGCGATCGCCCAGATCCGCCCGAAGGGCAGGCCGGACGTCTGCGGCGACGAGCGTGGTGACGGCGTGCTCACGTGCGGCCCTCCAGCGCGGCGGCCGACGAGTCAGCGCTCGCGACCTCGCGCAGGAACAGATCCTCGAGCGTCTCGTGCCGCGGCGACACCGACACGATCTTCGCGCCGGCGGCGTGCGCGCGCGCGATCCACGCGTCGACGTCGGCATCGCCGGGCAGCACCACCGAGAGCTCGGTGCCGACGCGCCGGACCCGACCGGCGCCGGTCGTCAGCTCGTCCGCCGGTGCCTCGGCGGGCAGGCGCACCGCGATCTCGACGCCCTGCAGCGTCTTCTCGACGAGCTCGGCGGGCGTGCCCTGCGCCTGGAGCTGCCCGCGCGCGATGATCGCGACCTCGTCGGTGATCGCCTCGACGTCGGACAGGATGTGGGTCGAGAAGAACACCGTCTTGCCCTGCTCGCGGAGCTCGAGGATGAGGTCGCGGATCTCCTTGCGGCCGATCGGGTCGAGCCCGCTCATCGGCTCGTCGAGCACGACCAGCTCGGGATCGTTCATCAGCGCCTGGGCGACGCCCGCGCGCTGCAGCATGCCCTTGCTGAACTTCTTCAGGCTCTGCGCGCGCGCACGGCCGAGGCCGACCCGCTCGATCAGCTCGTTCGCGCGCCTGGTCCGATCGGCGCGTGACATGCCGAACAGGCGGCCGGCGAGATCGAGCAGCTCGCCGACCGTCAGGTAGTCATAGAAATACGGCGCCTCGGGCAGGAACCCGACCCGGGCGCGTGCCCCGCGGCTCGGGATCGGCTCGCCGAGCAGCGAGGCACTGCCGGCGCTCGGCTTGATGAGGCCCATCAGCGTGCGGATCGTCGTCGTCTTGCCGGCACCGTTGGGGCCCACGAACCCGAAGATCTGGCCGCGCTCGACGGTGAACGACACGCCGCGCAGCGCCTCGACCTTCCGTCTCCGGAAAGGGGTACGGAATGTCTTCCGGAGGTCTTTGACGTCGATCGCGAGCTCGCCCAAGGCGGCGAGACCATACCTCTACTTGATGACGTAGACGAAGCTGACGGCGCCGCACACGGGGGTCGGCGTGCCGTTCACGAGGTAGGGCCGGTAGCGCCAGCCCCGGATGCCAGCCAGCAGGGTCGCGTCGAACGCCGGGTAGGCGGTGGACTTCAGCACCGTGACCGAGGCGACCCCGCCGCTCGCGGCGATGCAGACCTTGAACATGCCGACCGAGCGGGTCCGGCCCGCGTGCAGCATCTCGGTCTTGGTGACCGCGGGCGGGTGGAGCTGGGTCTGCCCGGAGATCCGCAGCTGCTGGAGCACGGTCGGTGGGACGTCGACCGGCGCGACCACCCGCTGCGGCGGCGTGATCGGCGGCTGCGGGGCCGCGGCCGGACCGCAGGGCGGCGTCGTGCAGGTGCCGGTATCGCTGGCGTCGCCGTCGGCGCCGACGCCATCGCCGGTGCCGCTGCCCTGGCCGTTGCCGGGCGTGGCGGTCGGCACCTCGGCCGATGCGACGACGTCTGGCGGCGGCTTGACCGGCTGGACCGGCTCCTTGACGACCTTGCGCTGCTGCTTGGGCTTGAACTGCGGGGCGGGGAGCTCCGCCGGGCTCCCCGACGGGGCCGGCGGCGCCATCACGGCGATCCCCGCGAGCCGGTGATCGGACTCGAGGCGTTCGAGGCGCCACACGCCGGTGGCGAACATGCCGACCCCCACGGCGAGGTGGGCGGCGATGGAGGCGGAGACCAGCCAGGTGCGTCGGGACATCGTCATCGCAACGCGGCGACACCGCCGCGGATCTGTCCCGCGGGCTCGCAGTCGCTAACGTGCGGCGACCGGGCGTATCGTAGGTGTCCCAGTGGTCGGTCCCCTCGTCGTCTTCACGCTCACCTACCTGGTGATCGCGAGCCGCCAGCTCCACTGGATCGGGCTGGACCGGCCCGCCGGCGCGGTCGTCGGCGCGGTCGCGATGGTGGTCGTCGGCGGCCTGCCGATGGAGGCGGCGCTCCGCGCGATCGATCTCGACGTCGTCATCCTGCTGTTCGGCGTGCTCGTGATCGCCGCGTACCTCGCGGAGGCGCGGTTCTTCCGGCTCACCACGTACCTCGTGCTGACACGTGCGCGGACGGCGCGCTCGCTGCTGTTCGGCCTGACGTTCGTCGTCGGTGCGCTGTCGGCGCTGCTGCTCAACGACACCGTGTGCGTGCTGCTGACGCCGCTCGTGCTCGCGGTCGTCGTCGAGGCGCGGCTGCCGGCGCTGCCGTACCTGCTCGCGCTCGCGTCGGCGGCGAACGTCGGTGGCGTCGTCAGCTTCTCCGGCAATCCGCAGAACATGATCATCGGCGCGGCGGCGCACGGCACGATCGGGTTCGCGCAGTACCTCGCGCTGACGCTGCCGGTCGGCGCGGCGTGCCTCGCGGTCAACGCCGTGCTGATCGGATGGCTGTTCCGCCACGAGCTGCCGGTCGAGGCGCTCGCTCGGCGCTCGCCGCCGCGGCCCGCGATCGATCGCGTGCTCGCCGGCAAGGCGCTCGGAGCGCTCGCGCTGTTCGCGGGCCTCGCGATCGCGGGCTACTCGCTCGCGGGCTCCGCGATGGTCGCGGCGGCGGGGCTCATGCTGATCGCGCGGACGCCGCCGAAGACGGCCTTCGCGATGGTCGACTGGCAGCTCCTCGTGTTCTTCGCCGGCCTGTTCGTGGTGGTCGCCGGCATCGCGCACGCGGGCGTGCTGTCGCGCCTGTTCGATGCCGTCGAGCCGCTCGTCGCGCGCGGCGATCTCGCTGGCGACATCGCGTTCATCGCGCTCGTGGTCATCGCCTCGAACGTCGTCTCGAACGTGCCCCTCGTGCTCGTCGCGGTGGCGTGGGTCCCGCACATGCCGGAGCCGACGTGGGGCTACGTGATGCTGGCGGTCGCCTCGACGCTCGCCGGGAACCTGACGCTGTTCGGCAGCGTCGCGAACATCATCGTGATGGAGGCCGCCGGCCCGCGCGGCGAGATCGGATTCTGGCGGTTCCTGCGGTTCGGCGTCGTGATCACCAGCGTGGACCTGCTCCTCGGCTTCGGGATCCTGGGCGCCGAGCGCGCGCTCGGGATCATGAGCCTGCTCGGCCTGTAGGCGCTTCCGTCAGCTCGGCTCGACCGCGTCGTAGATTCTGACGTGGCGGCGGGCGGGAGCCCGGCGACCGGCGGGGCTCGGCGGCGGCGGCGGCCAGTTCGACTCGGTCGGGGCGCGCCGGTTGATGACGATGAAGTCGGTGTCGTCGTACATCAGGTCCACCTGTGCGACCGGCATCAGCTCGGTGTCCTCATCGTCCGGCATCTGCAGCCAACAGGTTGCAACGTGCGTTCCTGTCACAGAGCACGTCTTTCCAGGTAGCTGGAGCGATCAGCTCCTGAGAACTGGGTGGGAGAGGCCCCGGTTTGCTCCGGTAGCTGGGGGCGGCATTACACACGCGACGTCGGCCGTTCGCCGCGCCCGTCGTCCCCGGACCGGCCGCCGGCGCGCCGGCTCAGCGCTGGAGCTGCCCGAGCGCCTGGGTCGCGGCCTCGCGTTGCTCCTTGGTGAGCTCCTCGTTCCAGCATCCGAACGTGTCGTGGCTGGTCGCCGCGCCCCTCATGCAGGCCAGCGCTCGCTCGCTCCACTTGTCCTCGATGCAGCGCTGGAGCACCGCCTCCTTCACCCGCGCGAAGGTCTCCGGGCTGTCGGAGCCCGAGCCCACGTCGACGAAGCGGTTGAACGAGCCCAGCGCGCCCGAGCACGCCTGGACCTGCGGGCCGACCTGCTGGGTCGGCGGTGGCTGGCGCTGCGCAGCCGCGTCCCGCTTGGAGTCCTGGCAGCCGGCGAGCAGGCCGGCGAGCAGGCCGGCGACGGTGAGCGTGGCGACGGTGACGGGGCGGTTCGAGACGATCATCGGGGACTCCCTGCGGTGTTCACGTGCGGTGCTTCGTCATCCCACGCGAACCGCCAGCGCAGGGTGCCGTCATGGATGCGGGCGGCCTGGGCTTTCCCGAGCGCCTCGAAGTCGGGCGCGCCGACCAGCAGCGCGCCGATCGCGGACAGCGCCGGCTCGTGCCCGATCAGCATCACCCCGCGCCCGGCGGGGAGGGCGTGGAGCGCGGCCATGACGTCGCGCGCGCTGCCGTCGGGGGCGAGCGCGGGCAGCACCTCGATCACGGCGCCACACGCCAGCCCGGCGGCGACGAGCTCGGTCGTCTGGATGGCGCGCACGAGCGGGCTCGTCCAGATCTGCACCGGGTGGCAGTCATGCCAGCGCAGCCGATCGCCGAGGTGGCGCGCCTGGTCGCGGCCGTGCGCCGTGAGGTGACGATGCGGGTCCCGCAGCGTCAACGTCTCGTCGACGGCCTCGGCGTGCCGCACCAAGAACGACTGCACGTGGACAGCGTAGCGCAAGTCTTCGCGCTAACGTGCGCGCATGAAGCTCTATGGCACGACGACCTCGCCGTTCACGCGACGCGCGCGCGTGGTGGCCACCGAGCTCGGTCAGGCGTTCGAGCTCGTGAACACCGCGAGTCCCGCCGGCCAGGCGGCGCTCCGCGAGGTCTCGGCGATCCGCAAGGTGCCGGTCGCGCTCGTCGATGGCCGGACGCTGTTCGACTCGCGCGTCATCATCGAGTGGCTGACCACCACGCACGGCTGGGGCCCGCTCGCGGCGCCGCGCGATCGGTGGCGCGAGCACAACCTGGTCAACGCGATCGACGAGGCGGTCCACGCGGCGATCTCGCTGTTCTATCTCCAGCGTGACGGCGTCGCGATCGGCGGGACGCCCTACGCCGAGCGCCAGCTCGAGCGCTGCGACGCCATCTTCGGGTGGCTCGGCACCCAGGTCGCGCCCGATCGCCGCAGCTTCGGGGACGGCTTCGGGATCCCCGAGCTCTCGCTGCTCTGCGCCCTCGAGTGGATGGACTTTCGCAAGTGCTACGACACCACGCGGGCCGCCGGAGTCGCGAGCGTGGTCGACACGTGGCGCGAGCGGCCGAGCGTGGCCGCGACCCGCCCCCACGACTAGGAGCCAGCGTGGAACGAGGCACCGATATCGCACGCGCCGCGGCCGTCCTGACCGCGGGTGGGCTCGTCGCGTTCCCGACCGAGACCGTCTACGGGCTCGGAGCTGATGCCTCGCGCGCCGATGCGGTCGCGAAGATCTTCGCGGTGAAGGGTCGGCCGTCGACGCATCCGCTGATCGTGCACCTCGCCCCCGAGTCCGCCACCGGCGCGGCGCTCACCGACTGGGCGCGCGAGGTTCCGGAGGTCGCGTCCCGGCTGGCCGCCGCGGCGTGGCCCGGGCCGCTCACGCTGATCCTGCGCAAGGGTCCACGCGTCGCCGCGGCCACGACGGGCGGCGCGGACACCGTCGGGCTGCGCGTCCCCTCGCATCCGGTGGCGCTCGCGCTGCTCCGGGCATTCGGCGGCGGCATCGCGGCGCCGAGCGCGAACCGGTTCGGCGCGGTC
>JALZOI010000044.1 GCA_030857245.1 Myxococcota bacterium | reverse complement strand
AAGGCGATCCGCGAGCTGCTCGAGGGCGTCCGCCGCGGCGACGAGGCGCAGGTCCTGCTCGGCATCACCGGCTCGGGCAAGACGTTCACCGCGGCGAACGTGATCGCGGAGATCGGCAAGCCCACGCTGATCATCGCGCACAACAAGATCCTCGCGGCGCAGCTCTACGGCGAGTTCAAGGAGCTGTTCCCCGACAACGCCGTGCACTACTTCGTCAGCTACTACGACTACTACCAGCCCGAGGCGTACGTCCCGACGACCGACACGTTCATCGAGAAGGACTCGATCGTGAACGAGGAGATCGATCGGATGCGGCACGCGGCCACGTTCGCGCTGCTGTCGCGCAAGGACGTCATCATCGTGGCGTCGGTGTCGTGCATCTATGGCATCGGTGATCGCGAGACCTATGCCGCGATGACCTGCGAGGTCGACGTCGGCACCGCGGTCGATCGCGATGCCGTGTTGCGCCGGCTCGTCGAGCTGCAGTACGAGCGCAACGACATCGACTTCCACCGCGGCACCTTCCGCGTCCGCGGTGACACCGTCGAGGTGTTCCCGGCCTACGAGGCGGACACCGCGATCCGCATCGAGTGGTGGGGCGATCAGGTCGAGGCGATGAGCGAGATCGATCCGCTGCGCGGCGGCATCAAGCGCAAGCTCGACCGCGCGGTGATCTTCGCCGCCTCGCACTACGCGACGCCCGAGGACACGATGCGGCGCGCGATCCAGAGCATCCGCATCGAGCTCCGCGAGCAGCTCGAGCTGTTCTCGCAGCAGGGCAAGCTGCTCGAGCGCCAGCGGCTCGAGCAGCGCACGATGTACGATCTCGAGTCGATCGAGCAGATGGGCTTCTGCTCCGGGATCGAGAACTACTCGCGCCACCTCACGGGCCGCAGCCCCGGCGATCCCCCGCCGACGCTGATGGACTACTTCGGTGACGACTACCTGCTGATCGTCGACGAGTCGCACCAGACCGTCCCGCAGGTCGGCGCGATGTACAACGGCGACCGCTCGCGCAAGCAGACGCTCGTGGAGTTCGGGTTCCGGCTGCCGAGCGCGCTCGACAATCGGCCGCTCCGCTTCGACGAGTGGCGCGCGCGCGCCCGGCAGACGATCTACGTGTCGGCGACGCCCGCCGAGTGGGAGCTCGCGCAGGCGAAGGGCATCGTCGTCGAGCAGATCATCCGGCCGACCGGGCTGATCGATCCCGTGGTCGAGGTGAGGCCGGTCGCGCACCAGGTCGATGACCTGCTGGCCGAGATCCGCGACCGCGTGACCCGCGGCGACAAGGTCCTGGTCACGACGCTGACCAAGCGCATGGCCGAGGACCTCACCGAGTACTACCGCGAGATCGGGATCAAGGTCCGCTACCTCCACTCCGACATCGACACGCTGGAGCGCATCCAGATCATCCGCGATCTGCGGCGCGGCGAGTTCGACGTCCTCGTCGGCATCAACCTGCTGCGCGAGGGTCTCGACATCCCGGAGGTCTCGCTCGTCGGCATCCTCGATGCCGACAAGGAAGGCTTCCTGCGCAGCGAGCGCTCGCTGATCCAGACGATCGGGCGCGCGGCCCGGAACCTCAACGGGCGCGTGCTGATGTACGCGGACAAGGAGACCGAGTCGATCAAGCTCGCGCTCTCCGAGACCAACCGGCGTCGCGCGGTGCAGCAGGCGTTCAACACCGAGCATGGCATCGTCCCGAAGTCGACGACCCGCACGATCCTCGACGTCCAGCCGGCGGAGCCGATGCCCAAGAAGGGCTCGAAGGCGATGCAGCTCGCGGCGATCGATCTCAAGAAGATCGACAACCTCGACGGCCTGCGCTCCGCGATCGAGAAGTTGCGTGTCGAGATGAAGCAGGCCGCGTCGGATCTCGAGTTCGAGCGCGCGGCCGCGCTGCGCGACAAGGCCCGCGAGCTCGAGCAGCTCGAGCTGCAGATGAAGTGATGCGTCCCGCGGACGTGATCGCCGGGTTCTACGCGGTGCTCGATCGCGAGGACGAGGCGCTCGCCCGGGCGCTCGTCGGTCCCGGCCGCGCGCGGGTGCTGCAGGTCCGGATCAAGCCCCGCGGTGCGGCGACCCCGGCCGACGCCCGCGACCTCGTGCGGATCGCGACCCTCGCGCGCGCGATCTGTGACGCGGCGGGCGCGGCGCTGGTGATCAACGATCGCGTCGACGTCGCGCTCGCGGTCGGTGCCGACGGGGTCCACCTCGGCCAGACCGATCTGCCGATCGCGGAGGCGCGGCGGCTCGCCGGAGACCGCCTGTGGATCGGCGTCTCGACCCACGATCTCGCGCAGGTCCGCGCCGCCTGTGCCGCGGGGGCCGACTACCTCGGGTTCGGCCCGGTGTTCGCGACGACGACCAAAGCGCATCCCGACGCGGTCCAGGGCGTCGCCGGGCTGCGCGCGGCGGTGCAGGCAGCCGGCTCCATCCCGGTGGTCGCCATCGGCGGCGTCTTGCCCCGGCAGGTCCCGGCGCTCTACGAGGCCGGCGCCCGCGCCGTGTGTGCGATCAGCGCGATCAACGACGAGGTCGATGTAGGTGCGGCGGCGAGGTCCATGGCTCGGTCGTGAGCTCGATCGTAAGCGCCGAACATTGCGTCACATTTGCGCTCGTACCATGATGGGAGAGCGCGGCCGCCCGGGTGAATAGGGCGCGGGCGGCGGCGTCTCATCTAGCTCTTCACGCAACACGAGGACCACCACGCCATGGCCAAGCTCGGGCTCTTCCTTTCGCTCTCCACGATCGTCGGCGCGCTCACCTTCGCGAACCTGTCCTCGCCAGACGCCGCCGATGCGCCCCCGTGCGTCACCAAGGAGTTCAAGACGACCCTCGTCAAGGAGGCGTGCGCCAAGGGGGGCCAGAAGGCGGCCAAGGACGTCATGAAGGCGTGGAACAAGGACAAGAAGATCAAGAGCTGCAACCAGTGCCACACCAAGCTGGCTCCGTCCTACGGACTCAAGAAGGACGGCCTCGAGCAGTACCAGAAGCTCGGCGGCAAGTAGCCCGCGCGCGGCCGGCGCGCTCAGCTCGCGTCTTCGTCGGCGCGGTGATCGATCCCGAGCGCGCGCATCTTCTTGTAGAGGTGGCTGCGTTCGAGCTGGAGCTCCCGCGCGGTGTTCGACACGTGATGATCATTGGCCTCGAGCGCGGCCATGATGATCTCGCGCTCCGCGGCGGCGACCAGATCCTTGAACGGCGTGCCGCGCGTGAAGTCGGCCTTCACGGCCTTGACCCGGGGCAGCGCATCGCCGACGTCCGCGGCGCTGATCACCTCGGCGTCGCCGGTCAGGATCGCGAGGCGCTCGACGACGTTCTTGAGCTCGCGGACGTTGCCGGGCCACTCGTGCTGCATGATCAACGTCATCGCGCTCGGGGCGAGCTTCTTCTGGCGACGGCCGTTGTCGTTGCACACCTGATGCAAGAAGTGCTCGGCCAGCGACGGGATGTCCTCGCGGCGGGCGCGCAGCGGCGGGAGCTCGATCGGCACGACCGCAAGCCGGTAGTAGAGATCCTCGCGGAACCGGCCACCGGCGATCTCGGCCTGGAGGTCCTTGTTGGTGGCCGCGACCACGCGGACGTCGACCTTGATGGTCTCGGCGCCGCCGACGCGCTCGAGCTCGTTCTCCTGGAGGACCCGCAGGACCTTGGCCTGGGCGCTCGGGTTCATGTCGCCGATCTCGTCGAGGAACAGCGTGCCTCCGTCGGCGAGCTCGAACTTCCCGCGGCGCTGCTGCGTCGCCCCCGTGAAGGCGCCCTTCTCGTGACCGAACAGCTCGCTCTCGATCAGCTCGGACGGGATCGCGGCGCAGTTGAGCTTCACGAACGGGCCATCGGCGCGCTTGCTGTGCTCGTGGATCGCGCGGGCGACGAGCTCCTTGCCGGTGCCGTTCTCCCCGGTGATCAGGACGCGCCCGGTCGTCGGAGCGGTCTTCGCGACCTTGTCGAAGATCACGCGCATCGCGGCGCCCTTGCCGACCATCGCGAAGTCGGCGACCGCGCGCCCTCGCAGGCGCTGGTGCTCGTGGCGAAGCCGTGCGAACTGCAGCGCGTTCTGGACGGTGAGCAGGAGCTTGTCGCCCGACAGCGGCTTCTCGACGAAGTCGTGGGCGCCCCCCTTCGTGGCCTGCACCGCGGTCTCGATGGTGGCATTGCCCGACATCATGACGACGGTGGTCTCGGGGCTGGCGGCCCGGATCTTGGGCAGCACCTCGAGCCCGCTCTCGCCCGGCATCATGACGTCGAGCAGCACGAGATCGATGTCACTCTCCGCCAGCTTGGCGAGCCCGAACTTGCCGTTGGCGGCGACCTCGACCTGGTAGCCCTCGATCTCCAGGCTGCGGCGAACCGTGGTCAGGATGTTCGGTTCGTCGTCGATGACGAGGATCGTGCTGCGTGCCATCGCAGGCCAAACGTACCAGATGGCCCCGGCTATTTGACTAACGTGGCCCCGGCCTTTAGGTTCACGCCATGACGCGATCGTCCGTCGGAGCCACCCTTCTGGCGATCTGCGCCATGGTGCTCGGGTTCGCCCTGGCGAGCTGCGGTGACAAGACGAAGAAACCGGGCTCCTGCAAGGCCGACAAGGACTGCAAGGCCGGCCAGGTCTGCGACGGCAACAAGTGCGTCGAGTGCAAGACTGATGCGGGCTGCCCCAAGGGCAAGAAGTGTAGTGCCGGCGCGTGCGTCGCGACCCCCGAGTGCGAGCGCGACGACCAGTGCGCTGCCGGCCAGGTCTGCCAGGCGGGCAAGTGCAAGGCCTGCGCGGCCGACGCCGACTGCGGCCCGGGCGGATCGTGCGATGCTGGTGCCTGCAAGAAGTCCAAGGCCTGCACGAAGGATGATGAGTGCGCCGATGACGAGGACTGCGTCAACGGCTTCTGCAAGCGCGCCGGCTCGAGCAGTACGGGCGACGCGACGTGCCCGCTGGCGACGGTCTACTTCGGCTTCGATGACTCGAGCATCCAGGCGAGTGAGCGCGATCGGCTCGACGCCAACGCGCAGTGCATCGAGAAGACCAAGGGCAAGGCCGTCTACCTGAGCGGCCACACCGACACCTCGGGCACCGAGGAGTACAACATCGCGCTGTCCGAGCGCCGCGCGCAGTCGGTCGCCGACTACATGGCGCGCCTCGGGACCGACCCCGCTCGCCTGCAGGTCGTGCCGAAGGGTGAGACCGAGTCGACCGGCCTCGGCGACGACAAGGATCGTCGCTGCGAATTTCAGTGGAAGTGAGGAGCCCGATGTCGATGAGCAAGCTCGGCCTACTGACCTCGGTGCTGACCTCGTCGCTGCTACTCGGTGGCTGCTTCTGGGCGACCACCAAGAGCGAGGGCGAGGCGCTCCGCAAGGACGTCACCTCGCTGCAGGAGCGCATCCTGATCAAGGAGAAGGCGCTCGACGAGCAGGTCACGAAGCTCCAGGTCGTCCTCGAGGATTCGTCGAAGCTGCTCAAGCGCAACAGCGCCGATCTCGGCGCGGATGTCGATCAGCTACGCAACGAGGTCCGCACGGCGAACGGGCTGGTCACGTCGCTCAACAACTCGATCAACGAGCTCAAGCTCGCGTACGACAACTACCGCAAGCAGAACGACGCCCGCCTCGATCAGCTCGAGCAGCGGCTCGGGCAGATGGAGAGCGGCAAGCCGAGTGCGAACTCGTCACCGGATGATCTGTGGAAGCTCGGCAGCACCGCGTTCGAAGCGGGTCGCTACAACGACGCGATCGAGATCTTCAAGCGCCTGCACCTGTCGTTCCCGACGCACGAGCGCGCCGACGACGCGATCTACTTCCGCGGCCAGGCGCACACGAACCTCAAGGACTGGGAGCGGGCGATCGGCGTCTACCAGCTGCTGCTCGACAAGTATCCCGACGGCAGCTTGACCGACGACGGGTTGTACTTCGCGGCGCTCGCGGCGCAGCAGCTCAAGCAGTGCACCGAGGCGCGGACCTACCTCGGGATCATCAAGAGCAAGTACGGCAAGTCCAACGTGGCCAAGCAGGCCAGCGAGCTCGAAGCGCAGCTCAAGAAGGACGCGAAGACGAAGGCAAAGTGCGCGTCCTGAGCCGTCAGTTCGCGCCCGCCGTCGGCGGATAGATCACGCGGCCCCGGACCGCCGTCCCCGAGCGATCCGGCTCGACCTGGCTGTTATCGGTCCACGCCACCGCCCACGCATCGCCGGGCAGCGCGGCGGCCGACGGCCCGATCTGGTCGCCCGCCGTCGTCGTCGCGAGCGAGAACACCTCGCCGACCGGCATGCCGGCCGAGCTGATCAGCCGCCCGAACACGCCGCACAGGTTGCCGTCGCCGCGCTCCTCGCAGGCGTGCCACACGACGAGGATCGTACCGTCGGCCTTGGCGGCGACCCCGAACGCCTGGCTCGAGCCGAAGTCCGAGCCGCTGCGATCGGACACCAGGATCGGCGTGCCCATCACCGTGCCGGCGTTGTTGGTGCGGAGCATCTCGATGCGGCCGGGGCCGGTGTTGCCGGTGATCAGTGACCACCGCGTGAAGATCGCGAAGTTGCCGCCCGGCAGGGGCGCCACGCGGGCGTGGTCGATCTGCTCGGTCGCGGTGTTCATCGCGAGCTGCGAGTCCGCTGTCTGGAACGTGTTCGCGTTGTTCGCGATCCGGACCCGGAGGTTGCCGTCGAGGATCCACGCGTAGAGGATCCGATCCCCACTCGCGGTGGTGGAGCTGTTGCGCGGCGAGAGGGCGCCCGTGACGGTCGACGTCTGGAGCACGCCGCCGAGCAGCGTGCAGTCGGGCTTGACCACCGCGCTGCGGATCATGGTCGTCGTGACCCGGCCGTCCCACACGACGGCGAAGTTGCCGTTGGTCAGCGGGGCCGCCGAGACGAGGTTCGGGAAGTCGTCGGTCGCGATCACGAGCTGGCCGGAGGTGGCACCACCACTCGCGTTGAGCGCGCGACACTCGATCGTGTAGGTCGTCGTGCCGTTGACCGTCACGCTCGCGTTCCACACCGCGAGCATCGTCGTCCCGGTGGCGGCCACCGCGGGGGTGCTGAAGGTGGTCGTGAGCTTGCTCGACAGCGCGAAGGCGTTGGTGCCCGCGGCGAGCTGCGAGGTCACGGGGCGGCCGGCGGCATCGAAGCGGCGGCCGAGCACGTTGCAGGGCGTCGTGCAGGCGTCGCGATACGAGGTGATCCACGTGCCGTCCGCGGTCGCGGCGACCTGGAAGCCGTGCTCGCCGGAGAACCCCGAGAGCTCCTGATCCTCGGCATAGTCGGTGTTGACCACGAAGTCGACGCTGTCGAGCATGACGGTCGCGCTCGCGGCATCGATCGTCGACTGACCGGCGCCGCGGCCGACGAGCAGGCCGTCCTTGTCGAAGGCTTCGACGGCGATCCCGAGCTCTCCGGTGCGCCCCGTCGCCGAGACGCTCAGCGTCACCGGGAACGCCTTGCTGCCGAGGGCGTAGTCCTCCGCCACCGTCGAGCTGTCGTTCGACAGCGTCACCTTCATGCGGCTCGGATCGAGGACCGCCGGCCGCGCCTCGATCGTGATGACCACGTAGTCGTGCGGCGGGTCGCTACACGCCGCGCCGGCGACGAGGCAGGCAAGCAGCCCTGCCCGGCGGCTCATTTGTCGAACCCGAACGGGCCGAAGTCGGTCTCCGGGGCTCCGTCGCCGGAGCGCGTCGCGGCGTAGATCCCGACGCTCGCGCCCACGCCGACCACCGCGATGCCCGTCCAGAACCACCACTTCTTGTAGACCGGCGCGCTGGCCCTCGTCTCGCCCTCGTCGTCGACACGTGCTTGCTGCCGCTTACCGAGGCCGAGTCGCTCGGTGTTGCCCGCGTCGACCTTCTCCTCGAGCTCGGCGATCAGCGCCTCGACCTTCTCGCGGTTCTCGGCCTCGGGATCGAGCTTGAGGAACCGCTTGAAGCTGAAGATCGCCGCCTCGTAGTCGCCGAGGTTGCGCTGGCACTGCGCGATGTTGAAGAGGAAGTCGGGGATCGGGTCGGCGTCGAACGCCTTCTGGAACTGTTCGAGGGCGGCGTCGAACTTCTGCAGCGCAAACAGCTTCTGGCCGCGATCGTAGTGCCGCTTGGCCGCGCGCTCGGAGGGCGTCTCGGCGTGCGCCGGCGGCGTCGCACCGGGGGCGACTATGACGGTGAAGCACAGCGCGATCAGCAGGCGAGGCGCGACCGGGCTCATCGGGCTCATCGCTTGCGCCGGAACGGATCGAGCGTGTCGCTGGGATCGATCTTGTCGGGCTGCTTGGGCTCGGGCTTTTTGGGCTCGGGCTTCGTGACCTCGACCGGGTCGGGCTTCGTGACCTCGACCGGGTCGGGCTCCGGCGGCTTCGCGGTCCGGGTCACCTTGCCCGTGCGTGGGGCCTTCTTCGAGACACTGCCGCGCTCATCCCGCATCGGGAATAGCGGGCGAGCCGGCTCGTCGGGAACCTCGGCGACCGGCTCGCCGTCCTCGACGGGCTTCGTCGGGATGGTCTCGAGCAGCTCGAGCTTCACGCGAAACTCGCGCTGCGGCGCCGCGAGATCGACGTGGACGAGCTGGTCCTTGTGACCGGTGCTGCGCACGACGAACGTGCGGCGCTCCGTCGAGCGACCGTCGCGAAGATCGATGTTGTGCGCACAGGGCGTCCGGCACAGCTCCGCGGGCTGCCCCTCGGCGTACACGCCACCGCTCGGCTGGGACTCGAAGCGGAGCTCGAACACCTGCGGCGTCGCGGCGGCCGGCGCGATCGGCGCGGCACTCGCGGAGGCGGCCGGGGCCGCGGCCAACGGTGCGAGCGTCGGCTCGGCCCGGCCGGCGTACCAGACCGCGGCGGCGATCCCGAGGCCGATCGCGAGCGTCCCGCCGACCACCCAGACCCACCACGGCGTGACCTGGATCGGCGCGGGCGCGACCTGGCTGTAATAGCCGTACTGGATCGACGACTGCCCCATCGCCTGCGGCGCGGAGCTTCCGGACTGCCCCGGATGCGACGGCGCACCCGACAGCTGCGAGGCCGAGGGCGTCGGCAGGTGCAGCATCGGCGCCTGCGGGATCATCGTCGGCAGCATCGGCGGTAGCACGCCACCCTGGTGCAGCGGCGCGGGATAGGACGCCCGCGGCGGGGCGCGCACGCCACTCATCGTGAGGTTCGCGAAGCCAGGCGGGTGAGTCTCCATCCCGCCGAGCATGCCGAGCAGGGCGTCGCGGAGCTCGAGGATGTGCCCGAACCGCTGGTTCGGATCCTTCTCGAGGCAGCGCATGATCAGCATCTCGAGGATCGGATCCATCGTCTGCCCGGCCTCGGTGGCGCGCGGCGCGATCGGCATCTCGGTGAGGTGCTTGCGGACGTACTCGCCGAACGAGCGGCCGCGGAACATCGGCTGGCCGCAGAACAGCTCGTACATGATCGCGCCGAGCGAGTAGATGTCGCTCCGCGCGTCGACGACCATGCCGCCGGCCTGCTCCGGGGACATGTACGCGGGGGTGCCGATCACCGAGCCCGCCGCGGTCTGGAACCCGACATCCTCGTCGTCCCGGTTGAGCAGCTTCGCGACGCCGAAGTCGAGGAGCTTGACGAGCTCGGCGCCATCGCTCGTCGGCACGACGATGACGTTGTCGGGCTTGAGATCGCGATGGACGACGCCGACCTGGTGCGCGGCGCCGAGGCCATCGCAGATCTGCACGAGCACGGCGAGCGCGCGCGGCAGATCGATCCCGGTGCGCGCCCACTTGCCGAGGCTCTGGCCGCGCAGGAACTCCATGATGATGAAGGTCGTGCCGTCATCGAGCTCGACGAAGTCGGTGACGTCGACGATGTTGCGATGGCGAACGCGGTTGACGGTGCGCGCTTCCTGGAAGAACCGCGCGACGGCATCACGGCGGCGAGCGTAGTCGCTGCGCAGGAGCTTGAGCGCGACCTCGCGCCCGAGCTTGATGTGCTCGGCGCGGAACACGTAGCCCATGCCGCCCTTGCCGAGCAGCTCGAGCACGCGGTAGCTGCCGAGCACGCTACCCAGCCGCTCGGGCTCCTCGCTGTGCGTGCCGCCGCGTGGGATCGGCGGGGGCTTCACGGCGCGTGACGCGGGCTGGATCGACGGCACCTTCTTCTGCGCGCTCGGCGACTCGACGCGCGTGTGCTCATCGCGACCGGCCGCGTCGTGCGTGCCGAGAGCGAGGGATGGATGTGAGGGCTCGTCGTCCTCGAAACCACCATCCTCGGGCGGCAACGACAGCGACTGTGTTGGGTCACGAACGCTACCCTGCGAGTCGGGGCGTCCTGGAGCGCGTGATCGCGGATCGCGAGTCGTCATGCAGGTCTCCCCGACGAAACGCGCCGGCGGGGGACGACGATTGTACGATCCAAACCCGCATCACAGCAACCAAACGATTCCGCCGGGTTGACTGTGCTACGGGCTACACTGGGCGAGGTCACGCAGCGCCGCCGAGATCGCGAGTCGGACCTGGGGCACGGTCTCGCCGAGGTAGCGGGTGCGCAGCGGGACGATCGCCTGGCTGTCGCACAGGTCGCGCAGGGCGCGGGCTGTCGCCGCTCGGATGTCCCGGCTCGCGTTGTCGAGAAACGGCACCAGGACCTGGACATCATTGGGTTCTTCGGTCGGCTCACTGCTCGGATGGCTGCCCGTGGCGCCGAGCGCCTCGATGGCCGCCCGCAGCAGCAGGATGGGCGGGCCGCTGTGGTGAGCTGGATCGCTGTCCTCGATCAGGGCTCGCAGGGCGTCGTGGGCGGTGGTCCGCGCACAGCCATCGATGGGGCAGAACTGCGGGAGTGCCCGGATCGCGCGCAGCCGGACCCCGACGTCCACCGTGGCGTCCTGCGCGATCTGCGCCAGGCGGCTGACGGTGTCGACCGGCAACACGGTCACCAGCTCGTCCTTCGTGGGGATCGAGTCGATGGGCGTGAGCGCGTGGATGACGTTCGGGGGCAGCGCGCTGGCCTGATCGCCGTGCGCGGCCGGCAGGGCGCAGAGCGCGACGACCGCGATCGCCCCGAGCCGCTTCATCGCAGCACCGGGCTGCGGGTGAGGATGTCGCGCTGCCCGGCGCTCAGCTCGAGGCCGCCGAGCTCGGAGTAGAACATCAGGTTGCTCGGCGAGTCGTCGCTGTCCGCGATCGGATCGCGCCACTGCGCGTCGAGCTCGACGTTGTGATAGAGGCCCATGTACCGCGCGAGCTCGTGCGCCGTGAGCCGCGCGAGCTGCTGCCAGCTGCGGTAGCACAGCGTGTCGATCCCGACGACGATCCCCGACTTGCGGGTGCCTCCGAGGCCCGCCGGACCGGGGCTGGGCCCGAATGCCTGGAGGCCGACGGGCGACAGCGTGCGGACGAAGAACACATTGATGCCCTGGGCATGGCGGCCGAGCGAGAGCAGCGCGCTCGCGTCGCCGATGTCGAGCCCGTCGAGGTCCGGGTGATCGAGCACGTCCTCGTACGTCACGGCGCCGAGCGCGACGCCGCCGCGCGTGAAGATGCCGCGGAGCTGGCCGAGGAAGTCGCTCTGGAAGAAGCTGGCGGACTCCGCGGCCGCGGCATCGAGGCGGGCGTTGCCGAACGCGGCGGCGCACGGGTGACTGGCGAGATCGAGGAAGTAGAGGTGGAGATCGAGGATCACCGCCGACTCGATGCGGACGACCGCCGTGACCTTCGGGATCGCCGAGCCCGACGTGCCGTTGGGCCGGAACGACGACGCGAGCACGCGGTACGCACCGGTCTCGAGCGGGACCTGCGGCGACGACGGCAACGCCAGCACCGACTGGCCGGGGCCGGGCAGGTGCCGGAGCTTGTTCTGCTCGTAGTACTGACGTTGCGACTCGGCGCTCGTGCACGTGCCGGTCACCGCGTTCGCGTCGCACGGCACCGTGTAGATCACCTCGCTCGACGGCGCCGTCACCCGGACCGCGCCGACCTTCTGCGCCTGGTCATCGACCTCCAGGACGAGCGAGGCGTAGCGCGCGCCGCTCGGGACCGGCATCAGGATCTCCGCGTTCGGCGCCAGCACCGGGATCGACCACACGATGCTGCCTTGCGCCGGCAGGCAGCCGTCGAAGGCGGCGCCCTGCGCCTCGATCCGGGGCACGATCATGCAGCTCGTGCCGGAACCGCAGTCGCGGGTCTCGTCGCACAGGTCGACGCAACGCCCGAGCGCGCACGTCCCGTTGCGGCAGTCCGCATCCCCGGCGCAGGGCGAGCCGGCCGGTCGCGCGGCGTTCTGCTCGGTGCAGCTCGCCAGCAGGCGCCCGCTGGGGCCGACGGCGTCCCCGTTGATCTGGCAGGACAGCCCCGGGCCGCAGTCGACCTCGCTGGTGCAGGCGTCGCCCGACTGGCCGTCCGCGAGCCGACACAGCCCGTCGGTGCCGCAGCCGTACCCGTCTCCGCACTCCGGCGCGCGCTGGCAGCGCGGCACACAGACGTTCGAGAGGCACTGCAAGCTGGCGCCACACGCGCCGTGGCTCTCGCATGGCTCACCGACGTCGGCGTTCCCGCCCGGGCACCCGGACAGGGCGACCATCACAAGCGCCGAGAGTGTCGCCTGCCGCATCAGTACCGGGCCCGACCGGAGTATATAATGTCGACCACTTCGGGGGACCCACCATGCGGTTGCGATTGGCTCAGCTTTGCTTCGGGACCGTGATTTCGGCTGCATTTGCGAGCGGATCGGCATTCGCGCAGGCGGCACTCGATGACACCACCACCACGCCGTCATCGGCCGGCGAGACCACGCCGAGCGAAGGTGCCGCCGTCGACCCCGCCAACGTCGTCGAGTACGGCATCGGCTTGCGGCTGCGCAACGTCCGCATCCCGAAGGCCGAGCTCGAGCTGTTCGTCGAGCGCGCCGCGGGGGGGTCGAGCAACGTCGGCATCGGCGTCGATCTGACGCGCCGCCGCGGCAACGTCGAGCTCCAGCTCGGCTTCGAGTACGAGAACCTCACGCCGGGCGAAGGCGTGTGGATCGCGAGCGGTGACAACGTCGCCGCCGGGGACGAGTCGGACTACATCCTCAGCCCCGACCACTCGGGCAAGAGCCTCGGCTGGTTCACGATCGAGTTCACGTTCCTCAACCACGCGCCGATCACGAAGCAGCTGTCCTTCCGCTACGGCGGCGGCGCGGGCCTCGGCATCGTCACCGGCGAGCTGCGCCGCTACAACATCATCTGCGCCGGCGGCTCCACCAACGACAGCGTCGAGCCGGGCTGCGTCCCGCCGCGCTTCGGCGGCTCGGGCACGTACAGCGAAGGCGGCGAGACCCCGGTCACGTATAACCTGCCGCCCGTGTTTCCGGTCGTGAACGCGATCGTCGGGCTGCAGTACAAGCCGACGCCCAAGGCGACGGTCAACTTCGAGATGGGCCTCCGCACGCTGCTGTTCTTCGGCTTCTCGGGGTCGTACTTCTTCTAGTGCGCGTCGACCCGACGTCCTTCGCGCGCGCCCAGGCCACCTTCGCCGCGGTCCGCGTCCGCGCGGGCGGGCGCTGCGAGGAGTGCGGCGCCCGCGATGCGCAGCCAGTGTGTCTGCTCGAGGGGCTGCCGCTCGAGGACAACACGCTGAACCTGTGCGGTGGCTGTTCGCCGGTGCTGTCCCGCCGGCTCGGCGAGCTCGCGACGACGAAGGAGCTCGAGTCGGCGGTGGCCGAGCGCGTCGCGCGGGCTGCGAAGCGGCGCTAGACTCGGCACGTCGTGAGCCATCCGATCGTCCTCGGCACCGCCGGTCACATCGACCACGGCAAGACGTCGCTCGTGCGAGCGCTCACGGGGATCGACACCGACCGGCTGCCGGTCGAGAAGGCCCGCGGGATCACGACCGAGCTCGGGTTCGCCCGGCTCGATCTCGACGGCCGCCGGATCGCCGTCGTCGACGTGCCCGGCCACGAGCGGTTCGTGAAGTCGATGGTCGCGGGCGCGACCGGTCTCGATCTCGTGTGTCTCGTGATCGCCGCCGACGAGGGCGTGATGCCGCAGACCCGCGAGCACCTCGACATCTGCGAGCTGCTCGGCGTGCGGCGCGGCCTGATCGTGCTGTCGAAGCGCGACCTCGTCGACGACGAGTGGCTGGCGATGGTGACCGCGGACGTCCGTGCGGCGGTCGCCGGGACGTTCCTCGCCGAGGCGCCGATCGTGCCGGTCTCCACGAAGACGGACGCCGGCCTCGCGGACCTCCGCCGCACGCTCGGCGAGGAGATCGCGGCGCTGCCGCCCCGCGCCAAGGCCGGCGTGTTCCGCCTGCCGATCGATCGCGTGTTCACGGTCAAAGGCTTCGGCACGATCGTCACCGGCACCGTGCTCGGCGGCGAGGTGGCGATCGGCGACGAGGTCACCGTGATCCCGAGCGGGCTCTCGGCGCGCGTGCGCGGCGTCGAGGTCCACGGCGAGGCGGTCGACCGCGCCATCGCCGGCCATCGCGCGGCGCTCAACCTCGGCGGGGTGGCCGTCGAGGAGCTCGCGCGCGGCGATCTGCTCGCGCATCCCGGGCGCGTCGCCGCCTCGCACATCATCGACATCGAGCTCCGCCACCTCGTCACGTCCCCGGCGCCGCTCGGCCGCCGCAGCAAGGTGCTCGTCCACCACGGCACCACCCAGGTGCTCGCGACGCTCGCGCTGGTCGGCGTCACCGAGCTCGCGCCCGGCGGGCGTGCCGTCGCGCAGCTCCGCATCGACGCGACCACGCCGCTCGGCGCGCTGCCCGATGACCGCTTCATCCTCCGCGGCTTCGTGACGACCGCGACCCACGGCTCGACGATCGGCGGCGGCCGCGTGATCCGCGTGCTCGCCCCGAAGGCGCGCAAGGGCAGCCAGCATGCGCAGACCGTCACCGCGCTCGCGGCCGCGCGCACCGATCAGCGGATCGCTCTCGACGTCCGCTCGTCGGCGTACGCCGGCCTTTCGCTGGGCGACCTCGTGCGCCGGCTCGGCATCCCGGGGCCCGTGCTGGCGGCGCCGCTCGCGACCCTGGTGGCGACCGGCGAGCTGCTCGTCACTGGCGAGGGCGAGCACGTGCACTACCTCCACGCGCAGGCCGTCGCGGAGCTCGAGGCGAAGATCCTCGGCCTCGTCGGTGGCGGCGCCGAGGGGTTGCCGCGCGAGGAGCTCCGCACCCAGCTGCCTGGTGCGCTGACCGCGCGCGCGTACGCCGCGATCCTCGCCGGGCTCGAACAGCGGGGCTCGCTCGTCAGCGAGGCGGATCGCGTGCGCAAGGCGACCGCGCCACCGCGGGCCGCGCTGTCCGCCGTCGAGACCAAGCTCGCCGCCCAGCTCGCCGCGTGGGGCGTCGAGCCGCTGCGTCCGAAGGACATGCCGGCGGCGCTCGGGATGACCGAGCCGCAGGTCAAGACGGCGCTCGACCGGCTGATCACGGCGAAGGTCGCGGTGCGCATCAAGCCCGATCTGATCATGCATGCCGACGTCGTGGGCTCGCTGCGGACCCGGCTGATCGCATTCCTCGACGAGCACAAGACGATCGACGCCCAGCAGTGGAAGGAGCTCACCGGCGCGAGCCGCAAGTTCACGATCCCGCTCGCCGAGTTCTTCGACGGCGAGCGGCTGACGCTGCGGGTCGGCGATCTGCGCCGCAAGCGCTGACCCGCTCGCGAGCCCGGCCGCTCCGATGTAACGCTTTGCGGCGGCGGCGGCGCGGGGCAGCATGTATCGTTCGCTCGTGCTGGAACGTATCCGTCGGGGTGTCGATCGCGCGTGGTTCTTCGCGAAGGTGTTGCGGGCGAGCGGCGTCGCGTCACCGATCCGGCCGACGAGGTTCGCGCGGTTCGTGAAGGAGGCGCGGCAGACCCGGCCGGGGCCGCACCTCGCGGTGATGTTCCATGCCGCCGCGCACCCCGACAAGGAAGCGATCGTCGAGTATCGCGAGGAGGGCGTGCGCCGGATCAGCTGGGGTGAGCTCGACGCCACGATCAACCGGCTCGCGCATGCGCTCGTCGAGCGCGGCGTGCGTGGCGGCACGCGGGTCGCGATCATGTTGCCGAACGGCAGCGAATACCTGATCGCGCAGCAGGCGCTCGCGCGGCTCGGCGCGACGGCGGTGCAGATCGGCTACCGGCTCAAGGCCGGCGAGATCGCGTACATCCTGCAGAACTCCGAGCCGACCGCGACGATCGTGCACGCGAGCTTCCTCGACGCGATGAACGAGGCGCGGCTCGAGAACCGAGCCACCGGCGCCACCGGCGGACCGCTGCTCGTCGTCGGCGGCGAAGGCACGGTCATCGGTGATGTCGCCGACTGGGACGGTGCGCTCGCGGCCGCGTCGCCGGAGCTGCCGCCCCGCACCCACGGTGGCGATGGCGGCGGCGTCATCGTCTACACGTCGGGAACGACCGGCAAGCCGAAGGGCGCGAACCGGGCGTGGCGGAAGACTGGCTTCGAGTCGGTCGCCGACATGATCCTGCAGGTCGGGATGCGCGCTGACGATCGGCACCTCGTCGTGTGCCCGCTCTATCACAGCGCCGCGCCCGCGTTCGTGGCGATCATGCTGTCGCTCGGCGCCACCGTCGTGCTGATGAACCACTTCGAGCCCGAGGGTGCGCTCGACATCATCCAGCGCGAGCGCGTGACGTGCTCGCTGATGGTGCCGACGATGCTGATCCGGACGTCGAACCTGCCGGCGGCGACCCGCGCGAAGTACGACACGGCGTCGCTGCGCTGGGTGATGAGCGGCGCGGCCCCGCTGACGACCGAGGCGGCGCGGCGCTTCATGGAGGCGTTCGGCCCGGTGCTGTGGAACTTCTACGGCGCGACCGAGACCGGCCTCGTCACGCTCGCGGGCCCGCACGACCACGTGCGGCGCGCCGGCACGATCGGTCGCGCGCTGCGTGGCAACGAGATCCGGCTGCTCGACGACGCCGGTCAGCCGGTCGCGGCGGGCGGCATCGGCGAGCTCTACGCACGCAACTCGACGCTGATGTCGGGCTACCACAACAACGCCGAGGCGACATCGTCCGCGCAGCGCGATGGCTTCTACTCCGTCGGCGATCTCGGGCGCGTCGACGGCGAGGGCTACTACTTCCTCGAGTCGCGCAAGCACGACATGGTGATCTCGGGCGGCGTGAACATCTACCCGCGCGAGATCGAGGATCACCTCCACACGCATCCGGCGATCCTGGAGGCCGCGGTCGTCGGCATGCCCGATCCCGAGTGGGGCGAGACGTTGCGCGCCTTCATCGTGCTCCGCGATGGCGAGCAGGTCTCCGACGCCGAGGTCATCGACTACTGCCGCCGCGGCCTCGCCGACTACAAGCGCCCGCGCCGGGTCACGTTCCTCGCCGAGCTACCGCGCAACCCGACGGGCAAGATCCTCAAGCGCGAGCTCCGCGAGCTGTAGGTCCTGCGGCCGAGCGTGCCGAGCCGACCGGGACCGAGCTTCGCTACGCCCCCCGAAGACCAAGCCGAGGGCGAGGGCGAGGACGAGCACGTGACACGTGCACGCATGCCGTCGGCGCCCGTTAGCGCTGGAGGCTGGTCGCGAGGAAGTGCTTCACCTCGCTGAGCTTCGCGCCAGGCTTCGGGTTGCGAGCGACGTACTTCTCCCAGGCGGCGCGCGCGCCGGCGTCGTTGCCGAGGACCCGGTTGACGTCGCCCTGCATGTAGAGCGCGTCCGTCAGCCACGGGACGGTCGTGTCGGTCTGCTTCTCTTCCTGCTCGGCGAGCTGGGTCGCGCGGGCGAGGGTGCCGGCCGCCTTGCCGGGCTGGTTGATCGGCGCGCTCGTGTAGAGCTGCCCGAGGTGCCACGAGGTCAGCGCGTGCGGCTCCAGCTTGTTCGACAGCTCGAGCCACTGCACCGCCGTCGGGAGCTGCTGCGTCGCCTTGGCCGCGAGCCCGAGCAGGCGCGCGATCTCGCCCGTCATCCGGATCTTCGACGCGGCGGTGAGCGGCGGGATCGCGAGCCGATCCTCGTTGCGACCGACGTGGATCCGGCCCTGCCCGACGAGTGACGTGAGCATCGTCGGATCGAGCTCGGTCGCCTGGGTGTACGCGCGCAGCGCGGTGTCGAGGTACTTGGTCTCGCCCGACTGCGCGGCCCATGCCTCGGCCGCGCGGCCGAGCCCATCGAGGAACTGCGGCTCGCGCTCGGCGTCGGACGCCTGCTGGAACAGCCGGCGCGCCTCGTCGGCCTTGCCCGCGCGCAGCAACCCCTCCGCCTTGAGGTAGAGCCCGGTCGGATTCTCGGGATCGGCTTCGAGGATCTTCACGCCCTGCTCGCCGGCCTTCGCCATGTCATCGGTGCGCGCGAAGAAGCGTCCGGCGCGGGCGCGCAGCGGGAGCGTCGGCTCCTTGGCGGCGAGCAGCTTGTCGTAGAGCTTCGCGGCATCGGCCTCGCGCTTGCTGTCCTCGTAGGTGCGCGCGAGCTCGAGGCCGATCTCGCTGCGGGTCGGATCGAGCTCGACCGCACGCCGCAGCCGTTCGATCGCCTCCTCCTTTGCCTGCTGCGTGCCGATCCGCGCCAGCGCCTTCGCGAGCTGGTACTGCGCGTCGACATCCTTCGGGCGCTGCTCGATGACGCGGCGGATCCAGGGCTCCGCCTTCGCGGGCTCGTTGGCCTGCAGGTACGCCATGCCGAGGGTCAGCGCGAGCTGCGGATCCTTCTGCGCGTTGTCGGAGAGGTTGCCGAGCAGCACGTCGGCGCGGGCGCGCAGCTCCGCAGCGCGAGCGGTGTCCTTGGCCTTGTCGGCGGCCGCGGCGAGCACGGTCAGCTTCGATGCCGCGGTCAAGGTCGGCGTCAGGTCGAGATCGCCCGCGAGCTTGGCAGCCTCGAGGTACGCCTCGATCGCCTGGGCCTCCTGGCCCTGCGCCTCGAGGAGCTCGCCGCTCAGCATCTTGAGCCGCGCCTGCTCCACGATCGGCGGCGGCGGCGTGCGGGCGGCGAGCACCTTGAGCCGCGCGGCCGCGTCCTCGAGCTGCTTGCCCTTGAGCGCGATCTCGGTCGCGGCGAGCTGCGCGCGCACGTTGTTCGGAGCCTGCGCGAGGGCCTTGCCGATCGTGTCCGAGGCGAGATCGAGCTTGTCATCGCGGAGGTCGACCTCGCCGAGGCCGATCAGCGCCTCGAGGTCCTGCGGCGCGATCGCGAGAGCCTTGCCGTAACGCTCGCGCGCGACGTCGAGCCGGCCGGAGCGCCGGGCGGCATCGGCCGCCAGCGACCACGCCTGGACCGCCGCGCGGGGCTCGCGCTTCTCGATGTCCTTGAGGGCGAGCAGCGCGAGGAGATCCGCTTCCTGCTGTTGCGACTGCGCGGCGGGCAGCGCCGACGCGAGGCCGACCTGCGCGCCGACGTGATCCTTCGCGAGCTCGAGCACGGCCGCATAGTCCGCGCGCGCGCCATCGAGATCGCCCTGCGACTGCTTCGCCTTCGCCCGCGCGAACAGCGCGACCTGCTTGAGCGCCGGCTGCTCGACGGCCTGGTCGTAGGCCTTGATCGCCGACGCCGTGTCGCCGGCCGCGCCGTGCGCGAAGCCGAGGTAGAGCGCGAGCGCGCCATCGTTCGGAGCCCGCGCGACGAGCGCCTGCAGCTTCGCGATCGACTTCTCGG
Organism: Myxococcota bacterium; assembly: GCA_030857245.1. Classification (GTDB taxonomy): domain Bacteria; phylum Myxococcota_A; class Polyangia; order Haliangiales; family Haliangiaceae; genus JABFXX01. The sequence continues at coordinate 1,397 of JALZOI010000044.1, read as the reverse complement.
GCTGGTTCGCCGCGATCGGCGACAGCGCCTGCGCCCGTTCGAGTGCCGGATGCTGCGTGCCGGCTTCGAGCGCTCTCGCGACCATCGTGCGGCCCTGCGTGAACCGGGCGGGCGCGCCACCCTCGATGAGGCCCTGGGCGAACAACGACTCCGCGGCGATCCCGAGCGCCTCGGCGTGCTTGTCGTCGAGCTCGAGGACCTTGCGGGCAGCGACCGTGGCGCGCGCGAACTGGCTCTGCTCCAGCGCGCGCCGCGCCGACCCGATCGCCTCCGCGAGCGCATCCTTGCGTGCCTCGGCGGCCGCGTGGCGCTGGTAGAGGAAGAACCCACCACCGCCGAGCGCGAGGACGCCGACCGCGGCGGCGGTGAGGACCTTCGAGCGGCGCTTCCGCTTCGCGACGCGCGCGGCCTCATCGAGGGCGGGCCCGGGGTCACGCTGGGCGGCGGGCTTCGCCGGCGTGAAGGTGCTCTTCTCGCGCGGCACCTCGAGCTCGAGCGCGAGATCGGCGCCGGACTTGTTGCCACCTGGCGCCATCGGCGTGCGCACCGACGCGGCCGAGGCCGAGGGCGCGCCAGCGATGGCGCCCGGCGGCTTCGGCTTCGACGTGAAGCTCACCGGCGACGGCGCCGACAGATCGAGATCATCGAACTGGTTGCTCGGACCGGGGACCGGCGTCGGGGACACGCTCGCGGATCGGGCGCGCGGGATGAGGGCGGGCTCGATCGGCACGTCTTCCTCGAGGTCGAGCGACGGCGCGCCCGCCAGATCGAGCTCGATGCCATCGTCCTGCGGGTCGTCGAGGTCGATCGTCGAGACGTCGGTCGACCGCTCGGGCTGCGGAAGATCGTCGAAGAAGCCCTGGGGTGCGGGCGGCGGGGCGCCAGCGGCCTTGTTCGGGCGGCCGGGAAGATCGTCGAAGAAGCCCTGGGGTGCGGGCGGCGGGGCGCCAGCGGCCTTGTTCGGGCGGCCGGGAAGATCGTCGAAGAAGCCCTTGGGCGCGGGCGGCTCGGCGGCCGGCTGCGTCGGTCGACCCGGGAGGTCGTCGAAGAAGCCCTTGGGCGCGAGGTCATCCGTGGCCTGCTTGCTCGGGCTCGCTGGCTGCGGGAGATCATCGAAGAAGCCCTTGGGCGCGATCTCGTTGGACGGCGTCCGCGCCGACTCGGTCGTGCGCCCGGGCAGGTCGTCGAAGAAGCCCTTGGGCGCCGGGAGATCGAGCGGTCCCCCGGCCTTCGGCGTCGGAAGATCGGCGAGCGGCCCGCCGCGAACGGGGGTGAGCTGATCGGCGCCGCCGCGAACGGGGGTGAGCTGATCGGCGCCGGCGCGGACGGGGGTGAGCTGATCGGCGCCGCCGCGGACAGGGGTGAGCTGATCGGCGCCGGCGCGGACGGGGGTGAGC